>NZ_CALPDC010000032.1:0-34398 GCF_943193165.1 Weizmannia agrestimuris | reverse complement strand
ACACAACACTATTTTATATTTTGATAATCGGAATTTGGCTTGTATCTGACCAAATTTGATTCGTTCAGCAAGCCCTATTTAGGTTTGAAAATGTCGTTATTTATTTTTGCAGCGGGATTTTTTCTTTCAACCGTAATATTATGTATCACCTCAATTTACAAGATAAGGAGTCTTAATATGAATCTAAACCTATAGAAAATCTATCATTTAAATTCATAAAATTCATTCGTATCAACTCGATTGCTTGATTGGGGAGCCTGTTACCAAGGGATACATCGTCCTGCGGTTGCAAGGCCTTTTTTGATTTTAGGAAAAGTAAAAACGGGGCGGTTTGATGGTAAATACGCATCATCATCCTCTCCCCCCCTTTAGCCTTGTAAAAAAACTTGATTCCTGCTACGAAATGTAACAAATTTGTCACAGATTGATGGTATAATATGTTGAAAAATCGGGAATAGAGTATAAGCTTCAATGGCTTTATCACTTGTCTTAGAAGTATCGATATATCCGGCAGATGGAAAAACAGGGGGAAGAAAGCATGGGCTTTAAGAAAAAACAATATGCAGGGTTCGGCGTGATCCTCGCTTTTATGCTTGTTACGGCTGTGGTCATGCTCGTTTCCATGAATCATATGAAAAAAAACATGTCTGAAATCGTGCAGGACCGCTATGTGAAAGTAAAAATGGCAACGGAGATCCAGCTGCTGTTTTCGCAGTCCGACCGGGAACTTTTGGCCATTATTAATGATGAAAAAGCAAGCGGCACGGAAACCGCTATTCAAAATATTACGGATAACCGTGCAAAAATCGAATCAAGGCTGAACCAGCTAGACAATATATTAAACCATAACCAGGCAAAGGATATTTTGGCAAAGCTCCAAAATGAATTTGCTTCCTATACGGAAACGGAAGAAACGATTATCAATGACGCCAGGCACAATAAAACGGTGCCGTCCGGAGTGATTTCCGACTATCAAACGAAACGGAGCCGCTTAACGGGATATATTACCGATTTTAAAAATTTCCAGGAAAACTTAATGTCGAAAGCAATGAAAAATGCCAGCCAGCTGGAAAAAAACTTGCTGCAGATGATTGTGGTTTCTTCCGGGCTGATGATTGCCGTGATGCTGTTTATTGCTTACTGGATTGTATCGGGAACGGCGAAAAGCTTAAACAACATCTCCAAAGTAATGACGCATATCAATTACGATGACCTTACGTCACTGCCGCGGGTGGATGTGAAGACAGAGGATGAAATCGGGGAAATCGGTGCAGCTTTTAACCGGATGGCCGCATCGCTTGAGCAGGCAAGCCAGAAAGAAAAAAATTATATTGAACAAATATCGGAAAGAAACTGGATGCAGACGACGCTTGCCGAAATGGCGACGATGTATCAGAATATCACCCATATCAACACGCTGGCGGAACGGTTTATTCAAAAAGCCGTACCGGTTATGGCAGCCTCGATGGGTGCCTTTTATTTGAAAAGAGGAGAAAAAACAAAAGCCGAGTTTGTCAAAATTGCTGCTTATGCGGAAGACCGCGGGAATCCGGGCCGCGAAAAATTTTCATACGGGGAGGGGCTGGCCGGCCAGTGTGCGTTAGAAAAAGAGAGCCGGATCATTACCGATGTTCCCGAAAATTATTCGCTAATTTCGACCGGTTTGGGTGAAGCGAAACCGCGCAGCATTCTGATTGCGCCTGTCATTTATGAAGAGGAAGTACTGGCGGTTTTGGAACTGGCAAGCCTGGAGGAGTTCACGCCGGCGCGGCTTGAGCTCATCAAGCAAATCAACCATACACTCGGGATGGCAATCAACAGTGTCCTGAGCAGAATGGAGGTTGAGCGGCTTTTGAAAGAATCGCAAATGATGACGGAAGAGTTGCAGGCCCAGTCGGAGGAGTTGCAATCGCAATCGGAAGAACTGCAAGCCCAGTCGGAGGAATTGCAGTCGCAGTCTGAAGAATTGCGCATGATCAATGAACAGCTTGAGGAACGGACGAAAGAAGCGGAAAAAAGAGCGCAGGAACTGGAAAAAACAAAGCATCAGTTGGAAGAAAAAGCAGAGCAGCTTATCCAGAGCTCGCAGTATAAATCTGAATTTCTTGCAAATATGTCGCATGAACTGCGGACGCCGCTCAACAGCATTCTGCTTCTTTCCGAAATGCTGGCGGATGAATCGGAAGAGGGCAATCTGACCGAAGAACAAAAAGAATTCGCCCGTGTGATCCATTCATCCGGCAGTGACTTGCTCAATTTAATTAACGATATACTTGACTTGTCCAAAGTAGAAGCCGGCAAGATGGAAATTGTCATTGAAGAGACGAACACCCGTGAATTGCCAGTGTATGTCGGCAACCAGTTTGCTTATTTGGCAGAGCAAAAAGGACTTGAACTGAAGATTGATGTCGATGATAATGTGCCGGATTTGATTTATACCGACCAACGGCGTTTCCAACAGATCGTGAAAAACCTGCTTTCAAATGCCGTCAAATTTACGGAAAATGGTTCGGTGACGTTCCGGATGCGCAAAGTGAGCGCAGAAACAGCCGGAAAATACGTGAAAACGGAAGGCGCCGATTTTTGGCTGGAAGTGGCTGTGCAAGACACGGGGATCGGGATTCCGGAAAAGAAACAGGATCTCATTTTCGAAGCCTTCCAGCAAGGGGACGGTGCGACCGGCCGCAAATACGGCGGTACGGGACTCGGTTTGTCCATTTGCCGTGAGTTTGCCCGCTTGCTCGGCGGCACAATCTGTCTCGACAGCACTGTCGGAAAGGGCAGCACCTTCATTTTGTATATTCCAAGCTTGCCGAACGGGATGACCGCTACGGAAGAAGTGCCAGCGTCGGAAAGCGAAGCAGCGCCGGCATTGCTGCATGAAGAAGATCAGCAGCAGGGCGAAGAAGAATCAGCCGATCAGGCGCTCCGAAATAAAACGGTGCTGATTTGTGACGATGACAACCGGAACATTTATGCACTGAAAAAGGCGCTGTCGAAAGAAGGCATGAAAGTGCTTGTGTCGCAAAACGGTTTCGAATGCCTGGATATGCTGGACCTTCACAAAGAGGTCGACATCGTCCTCATGGATATTATGATGCCGGGCATGGACGGTTATGAAACGATGCAAAGAATTCGGAAGAACGATGCATTTGCGGATTTGCCCATTATCGCTCTGACAGCAAAAGCGATGAAAGGCGACCGGCAAAAGTGTCTGGATGCCGGCGCAACAGATTACATCAGCAAACCGCTGAAGATGGACCAGCTGTTATCTGTCATGCGGGTATGGCTGCCGCTAGAATAAAGGCAGGCTGAGGGAAGGAAGCCCGTGAAAAAGCGGAGAGAGGGGTACGGGGTGAAGGAAGGCTGTACATTTTGCTTGCTTTCTTCACGCAGGGAAGTCCGAAAAAAATTCGTTACAGGAATTTCTTTGTAAAAAAGGCCGCAAATTTAGCCCGCTATCTTCACATAGGCATGCTCCAAGTAAAGGAAGCACGGGAAATTTTGTTGCTTTTTAGCGGCCGTTGCGGAATGAATGCCATTTCCGCAATTTCAACAAGCCCAAACTTTAGAATGATGGAGTGCAAAAAGCGTGAAAAAAAACCAACTAACGGATGAGGACATCAGGAAGCTCGAACTGGATATGCTGCTATTTGCCATTTACCGGATATCTGGCTACGACTTCCGCCAGTATGCCCGTTCTTCCATTGAAAGGCGGGTTACGCACCGGATGCGGCTCGAAAACCTGCCGAGCATCAGCGCGCTAATCGAAAGGGTGATCCATGAACCCGAATTCCTTGAAGTGCTGTTAAATGATTTGTCCATTCAAGTGACAGAAATGTTCCGGGATCCGGACTTTTTTGTCGCCTTTCGCGAAAAAGTCGTCCCGGAATTAAGGCAGTACCCGGAAATCCGGATCTGGCATGCAGGCTGCTCCTCGGGTGAAGAAGCCTATTCGATGGCCATTCTATTGGACGAAGAGGGGCTGCGCGAAAAAACGAGAATTTATGCAACCGATATGAATGAACGAGTGTTGCGCCAGGCGGAAAGCGGCGCCTTTTCGCTTCATAAAATGCAGACGTATACGAAAAATTATTTCCAAGCAGGTGGGAAACGCGAATTTTCCTATTATTACACGGCCGATGCCCAGCATGCCTATTTCAATAAGAGCCTTGCGGAAAATATCGTATTTGCCCAGCACAATCTTGTCACGGACGGTTCGTTTAATGAGTTCCATGCGATTATTTGCCGGAACGTTATGATCTATTTTGACCAAAACCTTCAGAAAAAAGTCCTTCGTTTATTTGATGAAAGCTTAACGAACCGGGGATTTTTAGGGCTCGGCCATAAAGAAACCGTGCGGACGATTGATACGGAAGGAAAGTATGAGGTTTTTGAAAGAGAAGAAAAAATTTACCGAAAAAAAGCATAAACCATTTAAAAAACGGCGAGACACTGCGATCTCGCCGTTTTTTACTGTATTTGCGCCGGACAACCCCTATATCTCGCTTAGTAAGCCCTAGCACTTATTTTGCCTGCACGAGCACAACACACATATCATCCGGCTGTTGTTCCTGTAGTTCTTTGGCAAGGACGGTATCCAAGGGGGAAGTGGCCTTTTCCGGAGACCAGACGGATGAAGCAAGCTGCTGCAGGATTTTCAAGCCGTCGTGGCTGTCCGAATCGAGTGCTTCCATTACGCCATCTGTAAATAAAAGGAGCTGCAGGCTCTCATGGTAGCGGAGCACCTGCTTTTCCACTTTCAATTGCGGGAAGAAGCCGACAGCACATCCGCCTTCCAAAAGCGGCACAACTTCCTTTTCATCCACGAGGGCAAAAGCGGGCGGGTGGCCGGCATTCACATATTCGATCGTTTTGCTGGCACAGTCGAGCACAAGGTAGATGGCCGTAAAATAATGCTGCAACCCGCCATTTTTATTCAGGTAAAGCATCAGTTCGTTTAATTTCTGCATCACCGTTTCAGGGTCTGCCTTGCTTTGCATTAAATCCCTTAATTTGGAAGAAATAAACATGCAGACGAGCGATGCTGAAATCCCGTGCCCCATCACATCGAGAAGCATGAGGCTGTAACGGTGATCATCCATTTTATACCAGTAATAAAGATCACCGGCCAGTTGATGAGCCGGTTTGTACGAAGATGTAATGGAAAGACAGTTTTCTTTTATCGGTTCGCTCAAAAGTGTGCGCTGAACCTGCATGGCAAGATCGAGCTCGTCTTTTAAATGCCTTTCCTGTTCCGCATGCCAGTCTTTCTCTTCTTTCAGGCGCAGTGCTACTTTAAGGCGGGCGATCAGCTCGACTTTGTTGATCGGCTTAGTAATATAATCGATTCCCCCGGCGTTCAGTGCTTCCGCCAGCTTCCGGGCATCATCAAGCGCAGTCAGGAAAATGACGGGAATATCACGAAAACGCTGTGACTGCTGCAGCATCCGGCACGCTTCAATACCATCGATTTCGGGCATCATAATATCCATCAAAATGCAGTCGGCAGGCGGTTTTGGCGCGTGTTCCTCACCAAGATGCAAATAAGCGAATAATCCTTTAGCCGAAGTGAAAGATACATACTGATTATATCCGGCATTTTTTAAAGTTTTTTCTATGACAAATAAATTTACTTTATGGTCATCTACAATTAAAATGGTCATGAAGTCTACCCCTTATGTAAAAAGTCCATTTCCCGCAAACTGCTCAATTTTCATTATACCGGGAAAGCCGGGTGGTGAAAAATGAAACAGCTCTGCCGTTACGGTATAATAAAAAGAAGACACAGAAACTGGAGGGTTTAACCATGCAAGAATTGCAATCAATGGAAGATTTTAAAAACTTGAAAGAAAACGGGACACACATTTTTTTGTTCTCAGCGGACTGGTGTCCAGACTGCCGCTTCTTAGACCCGTTTATGCCGGAAATTGAAAAAGCATACAGCGATTATACTTTTGTCCATGTTGACCGCGATAAATTTTTGGATTTATGTGCGGATCTTGATGTATACGGGATCCCGAGTTTTGTCGCATTCCGGGACGGCAAGGAAATCGGCCGTTTCGTCAGCAAAGACCGGAAAACAAAAGAAGAAGTCGAAAAATTTATCGAAAGCCTTGCCTGAATCATAGATGATCAAGCCGCATTGAACGCGGCACCATCCGAATGCATACGCATATTTTCAGGAAAGACAAAAAGCAGGCCGAAATCCCCCTCTTTGCGGACGGGGGATTTTTCCTAAGCTGGGGGATAAAGGAGGTGCCAACCGGAAAATGGATACGAAACAATTAAGACGGGAGCTGGAAAAAAGGCTGGAGAAAAAAGGACGGATTTTTTCCTATGACCGTGAAAAAGATGTACTTCGGGTCGAAAATGAAGACACACACCAGGGACTCAATATTTCCCTGCCGGAGATTGCCGCCAAATGGGCTACCCAAAAAGAAGAAGCGATTAAAGAAGTTGTCTATTATGCGGAAGCAGCGCTCGGTGTAATGGGGAAAAACCATTCGCTTAATGGCCGGGAAAAAAGTATTTTTCCTGTGATCCGGTCCACTTCTTTTCCAGAAGAAGCTCCAGGAGGCATCCCGTTTTTAACCGATGCGCACACGGCCGAGACGCGCATTTATTACGCGCTTGATCTGGGGAATACGTACCGGTTGATCGATCTTCAAATGCTGGAGCGGGAAGAGTGGAGCCCGGAACAAATTCGGGAAACGGCGCGGTTTAATTTACGGTCGCTTTCCACGAAAATGAAAAAAGACACTGTCGCAGGGAATGATTTTTATTTCTTGAACACGAATGATGGCTATGATGCAAGCCGGATTTTAAATGAAAAGTTATTGCAGGAAATGTCCGAGAAAACGGAAGGGGAAATGGTTCTTGCTGTTCCCCATCAGGATGTTTTAATTATAGGTGACATCCGCAATGAAACAGGTTATGATATAATCGCGCAAATGGCGATGAATTTTTTTGCAAACGGCCATGTGCCGATTACTGCCCTCTCATTTTTATATCAGGACGGCGAATTGGAGCCGGTCTTTATTTTGGGCAAAAACCGGAAGTCTTGAAAGGAGTACGTTTCGTTTATGAATGTTTTTTACAACCGCGAAGGCATCGGCGATACATTGATTGTTATGATCAAAGACGCGGAGCATGCCGCTTATGAAAAGAGAGGCACGGTTGCCCGCATTTATGATGAAAAGACAAAAGAAACAGCCGGGTTCAATATTTTTGAAGCATCCCGGTACGGCGCGTTTGAAGGAAGCGGCCCCGTGAAACTGACGGAAGCTTTACTCGACAAGCTGAACGGAATACTCGCCGAAAACGGGTTCGATGAAAAACTGGACGCCGACTTGTCCCCGAAATTCGTTGTCGGGTATGTAAAAGAAAAGGAAAAGCACCCGGATTCTGATCATTTAAGCATCTGCCAGGTTGACACCGGTGCTGAGACATTGCAAATTGTCTGCGGCGCGCCGAATGTGGAAGCCGGGCAAAAAGTTGTGGTTGCAAAAACAGGCGCTGTTATGCCGAACGGGATGATCATCAAAGATGCCGTGCTGCGCGGCGTGGCTTCAAGCGGCATGATCTGCTCGGCGCGTGAACTCGGGCTCCCGAATGCACCGCAGAAAAAAGGCATCCTTGTGCTGGACGGGCAATACGAAGTCGGAAGCGAATTTCCGCTGCCGGAATAAAAAGCCGGATGCCAAAAAAAGGGCTGCATCACGCGGGATGCGGCCCTTTTTCGCTTATCTTGATCCGTTCGGAAAGACACGCTGAATGATATCGTTAAACTGGTTAAAAAATCCTGAAATCGGGCGGCCGTTTCGGATGTCATTGACGTAATCACTCATCTGGTCAAAGAAATCCGGATTTTCGGAAATGTACACATCATTGATCGATGGATCGGTTTGCTTGACAACTTTCGAAATTTTGTTTTTCAGTTTTTTGTCAAGTTTGTCGTTGTTTTGGTTCCTTTCCAGTAAGACAGCCACATAAGCATTGTCATTCGTGGCGATGACACGCGCTTGTGCTACCTCTTTTAAATTCTCAATGCTGCGCG
This sequence comes from Weizmannia agrestimuris, assembly GCF_943193165.1. NCBI lineage: Bacteria > Bacillati > Bacillota > Bacilli > Caryophanales > Bacillaceae > Heyndrickxia > Weizmannia agrestimuris. The sequence goes on along the minus strand of NZ_CALPDC010000032.1, from coordinate 26,339 downwards.
CAATACGGTTGGCCACCCGGACGTTATTGTTGTTATTATTGTTGTTGTTGCCGTTGCCGTTATTGTTCGTCAAATTGGCGTTGTTGATCCCTTGTGTACCCCGTGTATTATTTGTCAAATCAGCGCCATTATTGCCGTTTGTTCTTCCTGTATTGTAACGGACATTATTGTAACGCACATCATTATTGTCGGCTGTGTCGTTATAGCGTACAGGCCGTGCATTGTTGCGGTTGCCATTATTGTCGCCAGCACCGTTATTGTTTCCGCATCCCATCAACAGCCCGGATGCAAGCCCGATGCCGAGCAATGCTTTTGCGATCTTCAATCCATTCCCTCCTTCAAAAAAATAGTATCACTCATAATGTGCCTAACCCCGATTTTTTTATGCCGGCATGCCTGTGTTAAAAAATCCCTCGAAAAACATGTGTTTCCTTTGTATAATGGAAGGTGAGAAGAATTTTTGAAAGGCTCTTCGGACGCATGAGCAAAGGAAAGAGTGATGAATTTGAGCTGGATTAAAAAAATGGCAAAATATTTTAAGGATGAAAACGTGCACGAAGAGGCCCCGGAACAACCCGGGCTTTACCAGGCACGCCCGGACAAAATAGATACCCGTGTGGCTTATCATTATCCGAAAAAACAGTTTCGTTTTCCTGTAATTCCGGATCAGGAAGGGGCGCGCCGGAAGACGGCTGAAAAACCGGAAAAGCAGCGGCCACGGGCAAAAAAACATCGTCCCGAGCCACAGTCTGAACGGAGCGAAAAAGTGCAAAAAGGCCATCCTTTCCGGCCGACGGATATCCCGTCCCCGGTCTTTGGATTTAAACGGCCGACAAATGATTCTGCGCAGGAAGAAACAACAGTGTTGGAATACGAGCTGGAAGATCATTACAAAAAGGATATCCGTCTCTTGGATATGGCGAAACTGCAGCAATTGCTTGATTTTGCAGAAAATCCGGGCACGGACGGCGAACGGAACCTGACAACACCTGAACACGGCATGGCGGATCAATTGTTCGAAGAGAAAAAAATGGATTTACCGGCAGATCAAGCCGGGCGCGCAACAGCGGATCAGGCGGAAAAGGGCGAACCTGTCCAAACGGAAACAGGGCGCGGCGAAGATTCACCAGGTGCGGCAGATGAAGCCACAGGAACGCCGGAATCCGAAGCAGCATACAGGCTGGGGAGAACCGGCACAATTCCGTCTGATGAATCGGAACAGCTGACAGCGGAAATGCCGGAATCCGGCCCGGCAAGTGTGCTGCCAAAAGAGGATGCGGCGGCCGTTTCTCCGGAAGCAAGTACGGCGGACCTTGCAAATGAACTGGAAACCTCTTCGTCATATACTTCGGAAAAAGCCGAAGCCATCCAGGTAAACGAACCAGACCAGCAAAACGCAGGAACACTGGGATCCGACCCGGCAAGTGACCCGGCAAAATCGGAAGAGACTCCGGCATCCGCTTTGGAGAACATGGAGCCAGAACAACATAGCATGGGCACGCCGGAATCTTTAGCAGCAGGCATGCTGGAGAAATCCGGCATAAGCCTGGCAGATGAGCCGGAAACAGAGAAAGCTGCTTCGGCAAGTGAACCGGAAAAAGCCGAAACCGATCCGGCAAACGAACCGGAAAAAGGGAATGCCACGGCCATTTCTCCGGAAGAACCCGGCACAAACCCGGCAGATGAATCGGAACAGCTAAAAGCGAAAACGCCGGGATCCGATTCGGCAAGTGTGCTGCCAAAAGAGGATGCAGCGGCTGTTTCTCCGGAAGCAAGTACGGCGGCCATTGCAAGTGAACCGGAAAAAGCTTCCTCGGCATATGCTTCGGAAAAAACCGAAGCCATCCTGGTAAATGAACCAGACCAGCAAAACGCAGGAACACTGGGATTCAATCCGGCAAGTGAATTGTCAAAAGAGGATGCCGCCGTTTCTCAAGAGGCAAGCATGGCGGACCTTGCAAATGAGCCGGGAACCCCTTCGGCATATGCTTCGGAAAAAACCGAAAAAAATGCAGGAAATGAACCGGAACAGCGGCATACGGAGATGGCGGGCACTTCTCCGTCATCCGGCGAAGCAACAAAAACGGAAAGACGCCCGCGAAAGCATCTGCCGTTTAACGTGCTGATGCTGAAACAGGACCGCCGGAGGATCACAGAAAAGAAAGAGGCCCCGGGTCCCCGGCCGGAACAAGAAAATCCGGCCGAAAACAGCGGTGAAAAACCGTTTTCTTTCCCGTCGCTTTCGTTGCTGGAGCCGCCGGTGAAGCAGACCCGGGATGAGGAGTGGATCAAAGAACAAAGCTATACGCTGGATGAGGCACTTGAAAATTTCAATGTCCGCGCGAAAGTGGTAAACGCAAGCCAGGGGCCTTCCGTCACCCGGTTTGAAGTCCAGCCTGAACCGGGCGTAAAAGTCAATAAAATCACCAATCTGAACGACGACTTAAAATTAAGCCTCGCTGCGAAAGATATCAGGATCGAAGCGCCGATTCCGGGCAAGCATACGGTCGGCATTGAAATCCCGAACTTGAAAAGCCGCCCTGTCCGTTTGCGTGAGATCATCGGTGATCCCGTATTTCAAAACAGCAAATCTCCGTTGACGGTTGCGATGGGCCTGGATATTTCGGGGAAACCGGTTGTAACCGACCTGCAAAAAATGCCGCACGGGCTGATTGCAGGCGCCACCGGATCGGGAAAAAGCGTCTGTATCAATTCGGTGCTTGTTTCGCTCCTGTATAAAGCGGCGCCGCAGGATTTGAAACTGCTCCTGATCGACCCGAAAATGGTGGAGCTTGCGCCATATAATCAAATTCCGCATCTCGTCAGCCCTGTCATTACAGATGTCAAAATGGCAACAGCGGCATTAAAGTGGGCGGTTGAAGAAATGGAAAGGCGTTATGAATTGTTTGCCCATGAAAGTGTGCGCGATATTCACCGTTATAATGAAATGGCCGTCCGTACCCGCAGGTTTTCCGAAAAGCTGCCGTATATTGTCATTGTCATCGATGAGCTCGCTGATTTAATGATGACCTCACCGGGGGATGTCGAAGATGCCATCTGCCGGATTGCACAAAAAGCGCGCGCCTGCGGGATTCACCTGATTCTGGCGACACAGCGGCCGAGCGTGGATGTCATTACCGGCTTAATCAAGGCCAATATCCCGACGCGCATTGCTTTTTCCGTCTCTTCACAGGTCGATTCGCGCACCATTATTGATATGAGTGGGGCGGAAAAACTGCTAGGCAAAGGGGACATGCTGTTTTTGGAAAACGGCACTTCCAAACCGGTCCGGCTGCAGGGCACTTTTGTGAGCGACCGTGAAATCGACGATGTTGTGTCATCTGTAAGGGAAACTGCAGAGCCGGAATATTTGTTCCAGCCTGAAGAATTGCTGAGACAAACGGAAACGGGCGAAGAAGAAGACGAGCTTTTTCCCGACGCCTGCGAATTTGTCATTCACCAGGGCGGGGCGTCCACGTCACTTTTGCAGCGCAATTTTCGGATCGGCTATAACCGGGCCGCCCGTCTGATTGATATGATGGAGCAGCAGGGGATTATTTCCGGGGCGAAAGGAAGCAAGCCGCGGGATGTTTTAATAACGAAAAGCGAATTTATGCAAATGCAGGAAGCGGAAAGCAGAGAGTGATCGTTTTTCCTTATAGCCGGCAGCTGTTTTGGCAAGGATAGAGGAAAAAGGGCATGCGGAATGCGGATGTGCGCTGCCCTTTCCGGCTTCCGGCGGGCTGCGGGCAAAATTCCGTTTTTTCATGTTCACGGCTGCCTGGAAATGATATAATGATGGAGTATGAATTTTTTATGATGGGCATGAAGGCAGCCGTATAAAGCCTGTATAGCTGCTATGGAAACATGCCTTATCGCACATGGCGGGTTTTTATCATATACTGCATACATATAGACAGTGTTGGAGGTTCTATTATGACTGTATACCATTTCGTAGGGATTAAAGGATCGGGCATGAGCGCACTGGCACAGATCCTGCATGACATCGGATACGAAGTGCAGGGGTCTGACGTGGAAAAGCGCTTTTTTACCCAGCAGGCATTAGAAGATGCTGGCATTAAGATCCTGCCTTTCAACCGGGAAAATATTCACCCCGGCCTGACGGTGATTGCCGGCAATGCTTTTCCCGATACGCACGAAGAAATTGATGAAGCGATGAAACGCGGTATTCCTGTGATCCGTTACCATAAATTTCTCGGTGAGTTTTTGAAAAATTTTACGAGCGTTGCTGTAACAGGCGCGCACGGTAAAACATCGACTACCGGGCTGCTTGCCCATGTCATGCATGAGATCAAGCCCACTTCCTATTTGATCGGGGACGGAACGGGAAAAGGGGTTCCGGGAGCGGAATATTTTGTATTTGAGGCGTGTGAATACCGGCGCCACTTTCTTTCCTACCATCCGGATTATGCGATTATGACCAATATTGACTTCGACCATCCGGATTATTATGCGAACATTGACGATGTCTTTTCCGCCTTTCAAGAAATGGCACTGCAAGTCAAAAAAGGCATCATCGCTTACGGGGACGACGAGCAGCTGCAAAAAATCCAGGCGAAAGTGCCGGTTGTTTTTTATGGCTTTGAAGAAGGCAACGATTTTCAGGCAAGAAATATTGTGACGGAGCCGCAAGGAACGAAATTCGATGTGGTGGTCCGCAATAATTTTTATGGGACGTTCGAAATTCCCTCTTTCGGGAACCACAACGTGCTGAATGCGCTTGGGGTCATCGCCCTCTGCCAATACGAAGGCATCGAAAAAGAAGCGGTTGAAACGCATTTAAAAACATTTCACGGGGTCAAACGCCGCTTTACGGAAAAAGAAATCGGCACGCAAATCATCATTGATGACTATGCCCACCATCCGACTGAGATCAAGGCAACCATTGATGCCGCGCGGAAAAAATATCCGGAAAGAGAGCTTGTCGCCGTATTCCAGCCGCATACTTTTAGCCGCACGCAGGCATTTCTTACAGAGTTTGCGGAAAGCTTAAACCTTGCAGACCGGGTTTTTCTGTGCGATATTTTTGGCTCGGCGCGCGAACACCACGGGAAGCTTTCTATTTACGATTTGCAGGAAAAAGTCAGCGGATCTCAAATTATCAAGGAAGAGGACATGTCCCCGCTTCTTGGCATTGAAAACAGTGTCATTCTCTTTATGGGTGCCGGGGACATCCAAAAGTACCAAAAGGCATACGAAGCATTGCTGCAAAAGCATGTAAGCCGGTAAGGCAAAGGCATTGTCCGAAAAACAGGCGGGCAATGTCTTTTTTTGTTATAAGATTTGTCAAGCAGAAAATGTTTCCATTTTTGTTGGCACAAGGCGGCCGTTATGCGAAAATAAGGATGGTACCCGCAAAGATTTCAACCCCATAGTTTAAGGAAGGCGATTTGGGGTAATTTTATTGTACATGGAGGTGGTAACGAAAGATGAAAATCATCCTGTATTTAAGCGTGGCGCTGATTGCTGTTGCATTCCTTATTCTGGTCATCGCCCTGACGAAGACATTGAAATCATTAAGCAAAACATTGGACAACTTGTCGGATACGGTAAAGGGCCTTGAAGGGCAGATGCACGGCATTACAGAGGAATCAACAAAATTACTGGAAAAAACGAATGTGTTGGTTGAAGACATCGAGCATAAATCGGAAAGGCTGAACAGTGTCGTCTATGCCGTGGAAGATATCGGTGTTTCCGCCCAGCAACTGAGTCAGGCGCTGCGTAAAGTCACAACATCGATTGCTTCGGCCGTCAGCAAAAGGCAGGACAAAATTGCACAGGCCGTGCAATGGGGCGCTGCGCTGAAGGAAATAAAAGATAGATGGTCGGGTAAAAAAGGTACAGGCACAGGCACGAATGAAACCCATCCTGTCCATGCCAAAGACCCTGTCCCGAAACACCTTCTTGAAGAACCGGTCCGCAATGATGAAAGGCTGCTCCAACGGGTAAGAAATTCATAAACTTAAGGAGGAATTTACATGTCTGAAGAACAAATGTCCACGAAAGATTTTTTGACTGGTGCAATTGTCGGTGGTGTTGTCGGTGCTGCAGTAGCGCTTATGCTGGCGCCGAAATCGGGGAAAGAACTTCGGGAAGACTTAAGCGGCCAGGTGGAAACCATTAAAGGAAAAACAGACGGCTGGCGCGAATTTGCGACCGAAAAAGGGACCCAGCTCGCTTCGCAGGCTGCTGAAAAAACAAAACAAGTCCGCGATTTTGCCGTGCAGAAAGGCAGCCAGCTGAAAGACAGCGCCGTTCAGACCGCGCAGCAGGCAAAAGATAAAGCACAAACGGATATGGAAAATGTGAATCAACAAAGTTCAAATTCAGGCAGTTCCTCATCGGTCGGTGAGTAAGCGCAAAAAAAAGCGGCATATCAGCCGCTTTTTTTGTGCTTTTCAGACAGGAAAACAGAACAAGAAGGATGATACGCGCCAAACGACAGCCGCTCTTTGTGCGTTTTTTTCAAATGGAGCGGTATAATATGAATTGAAGTTTTTCGCGACATAATCAATTACGATCAGGATGGACATGGCGACTGGCAAAACGAAAAGAAAGAGGGAACCTTTTTCCGAGAAAAACATATAAAACTATAACAGGACGGGTATTGCTTTAGCACATAAAAGCGTTTATCCGATAAAGAATTTTTTCGTGACTTTTTAAAAAGAATCGATTATAATAAGTGCTAATCACTTGTAAGCTTCTATGGTAATAGATGCCGGCAACAAAATGAGATAAGGATATTGACAGAGAGGATGAGAGGTTCGTGGGGAACAGAGAGCTTGAACAATTGCGGAAAGAAGTTGAAGAAGTAAACTTAAAGCTGCTGGAGCTGATCAACAAGCGGGGTGAGCTCGTCCAGGAAATCGGGAAACTGAAAGAAGCTCAGGGTGTAAACCGCTATGATCCAGTCCGGGAACGCGAAATGCTGAATGCCATTAAAGAACATCACGATGGCCCGTTTGAAATGTCTACCATTGAACATTTATTTAAAGAGATCTTTAAAGCGGCCCTTGAACTGCAGGAAGATGACCATCGGAAAGCATTGCTCGTTTCGCGGAAGAAACAGCCAGAAAATACAATTGTTGATATTAAAGGCGAAAAAGTGGGCGACGGCAACCCGTATTTTGTATTCGGCCCGTGTTCGGTTGAATCGTACGACCAGGTTGCGGCTGTTGCGGCATCCGTAAAAGCGAAGGGGCTGAAACTGCTTCGCGGCGGCGCTTACAAACCGCGCACCTCTCCGTATGATTTTCAGGGGCTTGGACTTGAAGGCCTGAAAATTTTAAAACAGATTGCCGATGAATATGATCTCGCTGTTATCAGTGAAATCGTGACACCTGCTGATCTCGAAAAAGCGGTCGATTACCTCGATGTCATCCAAATCGGCGCGCGCAATATGCAGAATTTCGAGCTGTTGAAAGCGGCAGGTTCCATCCAAAAGCCGATTCTCTTAAAACGCGGACTCGCGGCAACGATTGAAGAATTTATGAATGCCGCTGAATATATTATGTCAAGAGGAAACGGACAGATTATACTTTGCGAACGGGGCATCCGGACGTACGAACGGGCGACCCGCAATACGCTCGATATTACGTCGGTGCCGATTTTAAAACAGGAAACGCATTTGCCAGTATTTGTGGATGTGACCCATTCGACAGGGAGAAGGGATTTGCTCCTTCCAGCTGCCAAAGCGGCGTTTGCGATCGGAGCGGACGGTGTCATGGCGGAAGTGCACCCGGATCCGGCAGTCGCACTTTCGGACGCAGCTCAGCAAATGGATTTGAAACAGTTCGATGCATTTTATCAGGAAATCCAATCCGCTTTGCCGGCGAAAATATAAGGATCAGCATCCGGCCTTCTGCCTTGCAGAAGGTTTTTCTTTGTGGGGGATTTTTCCGGCCGTGTGGTGGCGTCGTCCTGTCATTTTTAAACGCAAGAACATCGAATGGCGGATAAACTAGGGATTGTTGAATAAGCGAAATTCCTTCACGTAGACGGTCTCTAGGTAAAGGAATGCCATCGTTTTTCGCGCCTTCTTAACATAGACGGGTTCTAAGTGAAGGAATGCCTTCATATTAGCTTGCTTTCTTAACGTAGACGCGCTCTAAGTAAAGGAATCCATCCAAAGTTCAGGCAGCCACGGCTAAGGAAGCGGGCAATATTCCAGCAAAAGCTCAAATTGGCCAAAATTCCGCTGTCATGTTGCTACATACGGCACGAAAGAAGCGGCGCCAACGTCCAGACGTCGTCTTTACCCCTAAAATTCTTTGTGAAGAATGTGGCAATTTTGTGTCAAACCTTGCAGGAAGTTTTTGCCTGGCTTATCATATATGGTATAATGAGAAGTCTAATGAACTGATAAAAGTGTCGAACGTGATCGTGTTTGGGCATTTTTTTGTACGATACACCAGAGGAAAAAGCCTTACATTTCTATGTTTAAGACAGGCTGAATGGTGAAAACTATGAACAGGACTTGTATATTGGAGAGTGATTGAAAGATGAACATTACGATTTATGATGTTGCCCGTGAAGCCAACGTTTCCATGGCAACGGTGTCGCGGGTTGTTAACGGAAACCCGAATGTGAAACCGACAACAAGGAAGAAAGTGCTCGAAGTGATCGACCGGCTCGGCTATCGCCCGAATGCGGTTGCACGCGGCCTCGCCAGCAAAAAGACGACAACCGTAGGCGTCATTATCCCGGATGTGTCGAATATGCTGTATGCGGAACTTGCCCGCGGGATTGAAGATATCGCAACGATGTACAAATACAATATTATTCTAAGCAATTCCGACCAGAATAAGGAAAAGGAACTGCGCCTTTTGAACACGATGCTCGGCAAACAAGTGGACGGCATTGTGTTTATGAGCGGGAATATTACGGAAGAGCATATTGAGGAATTTGAAAAATCTTCTGTTCCGATCGTACTCGCCGGGTCGATTGAACCTACGGGAAAAATTCCGTCCGTTAATATCGATTATAAAAAAGCGACAATTGAAGTGATCAGCGAATTTGTCAAAAAGGGACATAAGGAAATTGCATTGGTAATCGGGCCGCTGCATGATGCGGTCAACCGCGAATTGCGCCTGGAAGGATACAAAGAAGCGCTCCGTAATGCGGGCATCGAATTCAATGAGGATTATGTTCTGGAAGGGGACTATACATATGATTCCGGCATAGAAGCATGGCAACGGCTTCAGGAATTGGACAAGACCCCTACGGCCGTGTTTGTCGGAAACGATGAAATGGCACTCGGCGTAATCCACGGCGCCCTTGATGCCGGTGTTAACATTCCGGAACAGCTGGAAGTCGTTTCTTCCGATAATACGCGTCTCGCTGAAATGGTGCGCCCGCAGCTGACTTCCGTTGTCCAGCCGTTGTATGATATCGGTGCTGTTTCAATGCGGCTTTTGACGAAATACATGAACAAAGAAACCGTAACGGAAAACCAGGTCATCCTGCCGCACCGTGTGGAATACCGGAATTCGACAAAATAAAAAAGCAGCATGGGCGTAAACGGTAACGCTCACCATTGAAACGAATAGAATGAATAAGGCCGGTGCTGCCAGAATGATCTGGCAGGGCCGGCTTTTTATTTTGTCTGTTTAATGAATTGCAGCAACCGGTTCAGCACAAGCCGGTTTTTTTCTTCAATTTCCGGTTTGCGCGGGATCGGGCGGTATAAACCTACCGGGTCGTCCCATCTTTCAGGCAGGGGGTAGGGGGAGATTTTTTGCCATTTTTCAAGCCATGCAGTAGGGATCTCTCCGCTTCCGCCTTCCCTTTCCGCCATTTCCAGCCAAATGAGCGACCAGGCCCGCGGCACGACCCGCCAAATGTCATAGCCGCCCCCGCCAGTTGCAATCCACCGGCCTTCACAATATTCGTGCGCCATTTTGTGGGCCAGTTTCGGAATTTCGCGGTAAATGTTCATCGTCGCGGACAAATGGGTGAGCGGGTCATAATAATGGGCATCCGCCCCGTTTTGCGTGACCAGTACATCCGGCTTGAAGTATGCTGCGATTTCTTCCAATGCTTTTGCATAACATTCCAGCCATGATTCGTCTTCTGTAAACGCATCCAAAGGAATATTGAAAGAATAGCCATATCCTTTTCCCGTTCCCCATTCGTTAACATTGCCGGTGCCAGGGAAAAGGTAACGGCCCGTTTCGTGGATGGAAAACGTACAAACATTTTCATCATCGTAAAAAGCCCACTGCACGCCGTCACCGTGGTGGGCATCCGTGTCCACATAAAGAACGCGCGCGCCGTATTGTTTGCGCAAATATTTAATGGCAATTGCCGTATCGTTGTAGATGCAAAATCCGGAAGCTTTGCCGCGGAATCCGTGATGCAGCCCGCCGCCAAGGTGCAGAGCATGCCGCGCCCTCCCCGACATCACTTCTTCGGCTGCCTGCAATGTACCGCCGGCGATTAAAGCGCTCGCTTCGTGCATATTCGGGAAAACGGGGGTGTCTTCTGTCCCGAGCCCGTAATTCTCTGCTTTGACCGGATCAAGTTTTCCATGCCCGGCCAGTTTTACGGCTTCCACATATGACGGGTCATGGATGAGCAACAGTTCCTCATCAGTAGCTTTCCGTGGTTTGACAATATCCTCCCCACTCAAAGCCCCGATCGCTTCGAGCAGTTCTTTAACCAATTGGAGCCGCATCTGGTTAAACGGGTGGTCATCGCGGAAACGATAAGCCAGCAAATCGGTGGAATAGACGAAAACAGCATCTTTCATCGCGGCATCCCCGGCATATTTGGCCAGAGTACTTCATAGCCGGCCTCCTTCAAATGCGTAATGAGGGACACCGGGTTCATCGTGCTGACCCGGAACACGAGCACACGGTTTTCCTCATTTTTACGGTCGGGGTAAATCAGCACACTTAAAATATTCAGATGATGTTCGTATATGATTTCGGTGATATCGCGCAGGATGCCGGTCCGGTTGCGGGCGCGGATTTCAATCTGCGAACTCGGATGTCCTGCGCCGGTCAGATCTACAAAAGTCTGAAGCAGATCGGTCCCTGTCACAATTCCGACCAGCTGCCCGTTTTCAAGAATCGGCAGGCAGCCGATCCGGTTGTCATTCATGAGCGCGGCAATGTCTTCGATAAAATCGAGCGGATGCCCTGTCAAAAGGTCCGTTTTCATAATTTTTTCAAGCGGCAGCGAAAGTTTTTCCAGCTGCTCGCCCGGGAAAAACGGATTGGGCGCCACTTCCTTGATGTCCCGTTCGGTGACGACGCCGCACAGTTTGCCGTTTTGATCGAGTAGCGGGATATGGCGGATCTGCTCCTTCTGCATCAATTTTAGCGCGTCTTGTACGGTATGCCGGGGTGACAGCGTCTTGACGTCTTTTTGCATGATTTCTTCCACAATCATCTTTACCCATCCCCTTTTTGCCGAAGTTTTAGTACATATACCGGTTTTTAAAGCGGATCCGGTCAAATTTTTCAATCGATTCCTGATCGACTCTTTTTCCGATCCGCACCATCAGGCAGTTTGCCGGATGCGAGCAAATTTCGGGATCATCCGTTGCGAACCATTTCAAGCCGCCTGCTGCCATCATTTTTTCCATCATCTTCCGGTATTCCCACACGTTCAGGCCGGTCCCTTTCATATCCCAGTGCCAGTAATATTCGGTTGTAATAATAATGTAATCTTCCATCGCGTCGTCCATCATGGAGACTTTCAGCAAATGCTTGCCGACAGCGCATCCCCGGTATTTCGGAATGACTTCGATCGCGCCAAGTTCGAGAAGATTATCCATATGACCCTCTGACCAGCGTTCGAGCGGGTCCGGGAAAAGAAACGTGACATAGCCGACGACTGTATTGCCGCTGCGTGCCAGAATGATCCTTCCCTCCGGCAGGTCGGCAATTTCAATCAGGGCAGCATGCTGTTTCGGCGCGGGGCGGAAAGCTTTTAAGTCTTCATGGAATGCCATTTCCGCAAGCCTTTTCCCGGGAACCGGCCCTTCAATCACAAGTGGCCCTGCTTTTGTGGGCAATTCGATAGAGTAGTATGTTTTCTTATGTTCCATTTTTCCACCATCCCTTGAACAAATCAAAAGAAAAACGTAAGATGAATGACCGTTCATTTCACAATTTCATCATCTCATGTTTACAGAACAAAAACAATATGGAAAGAGGGAAATTCCAGAATTGTTCACAATGGTGGCATTTGCGGAAAGAAGTTTTAAATTGTGAATAAAACAGTTTTCATATATAATAAATATGTGAATCTAAACAAAGGGGGACATTACATGCAACTGGAAGCGTTACCAACCGTACAAGGGGATTTCAATCTGAAAAACTATGAAGAAGCCCGTAAAACGTTCAGCTGGAAAGACGCCGAGAAAAATTTTTCATGGTATGAAACTGGGCGTGTCAATCTGGCGTATGAAGCCATTGACAAACACGCCGAAAGCTCCCGCAAAAATAAAGTAGCGCTCATGTATTTAAGTGATTCACGCAACGAGAAATATACTTACTATGAAATGAAAAGGCTGACAAACAAGGCGGCAAATGTTTTAAAAGAAAAAGCAGGCGTCCAAAAAGGTGACCGTGTTTTCATCTTTATGCCGCGCTCGCCGGAACTGTATTTTGCCATGCTTGGCGCCATCAAGCTCGGCGCCATTGTCGGTCCGCTGTTTGAAGCGTTTATGGAAGGGGCCGTAAAAGACCGCCTTGAAGACAGTGAAGCGAAAGTGCTTGTGACAACCCCTGACCTTGTCGGGCGCGTCCCGGCTGATCAACTTCCGGCATTGGAAACCATTTTTGTTGTCGGGGAAAATGTCAAAGAAGAAGGAAAGTACGCAGACTATCTGAAATATTTTAACGCAGCTTCCGATAAACTGGAAATCGAATGGGTTGACCGGGAAGACGGGCTGATCCTCCACTATACGTCCGGTTCGACCGGAAAGCCAAAAGGCGTCCTCCATGTCCACAATGCCATGATCCAGCATTACCAGACGGGAAAATGGGTGCTTGATTTAAAAGAAGACGATATTTACTGGTGCACAGCAGACCCGGGATGGGTAACGGGGACCTCTTACGGCGTGTTTGCGCCATGGTTAAACGGCGCAACAAACGTCGTTGTCGGCGGCCGCTTCAGCCCGGCAGCGTGGTACAATACGATTGAACGGTTCGGCGTCACTGTTTGGTACAGCGCCCCGACTTCGTTCCGGATGCTGATGGGGGCCGGCAATGAAATCATTAACCAATATGACCTCTCGACTTTGCGCCATATTTTAAGTGTCGGTGAACCGCTGAATCCGGAAGTTATCCGCTGGGGCAATGAAGTATTCGGACTCCGCATCCATGATACATGGTGGATGACGGAAACCGGCGCACAACTGATCTGCAACTATCCTTGCATGGATATCAAACCGGGATCGATGGGAAAACCGCTCCCTGGCATTGAAGCGGCCATTGTTGATGACCAGGGAAACCCGCTTCCGCCGAACCGGATGGGCAATCTCGCCATTAAAAAAGGCTGGCCTTCCATGATGCGCGCCATCTGGAACAACCCGCAAAAATATGAATCTTACTTTTTCCCGAACGGCTGGTACGTTTCCGGTGACTCGGCTTATATGGATGAGGACGGCTATTTCTGGTTCCAGGGCCGCGTGGACGATGTTATCATGACGTCCGGTGAGCGGGTCGGGCCGTTTGAAGTGGAAAGCAAACTGATCGAACATCCGGCCGTTGCGGAAGCCGGCGTCATCGGCAAGCCGGATCCGGTCCGCGGTGAAATCATTAAAGCCTTTATCGCTTTAAGGGACGGATACGAACCGTCAAATGAGCTGAAGGAAGAGATCCGTCAATTTGTGAAAAAAGGGCTGGCCGCCCATGCCGCGCCACGGGAAATCGAGTTTTGCGAAAAACTGCCGAAAACCCGGAGCGGGAAAATCATGCGCCGCGTCCTGAAAGCCTGGGAACTGGACCTGCCAACCGGCGACCTTTCGACAATGGAAGATTGAGTAAGCAACCGGACAGCTTTAGTGCTGCCCGGTTTTTCTGTCTAAAGGTTTCAGTGATAGAAAACAGTGGAAAAGTCCCCGGGTAAGTGAAAAAATTGAGAAAGAAAAAATATTCGGCTATCATAAAAACATATCCTTTTATAAAAGTGTAAGGTTGGTGTTTGATATGAAAAGGTTCGGTATGGTATTGCTTTGCCTTTTCCTACTTGCGGGCTGTTCTGCACAAGGGAGTGCATCCGGCTCCGCCAAAAAGCAATCCAAACAAACAGAAATCAGTGTAGCGGCAGCTTCAGATTTGACAAAATCTTTCCAGCAAATCAACAAACAGTTTGAAAAAAAGACCGGTATCAAGGTGAAACTTGTTTTTGCCGCATCGGGCGAACTGGAGCAGCAAATTGAAAATGGTGCGCCGTATGATGTGTTTGCGGCGGCGAACGCGGATTATGTCAACCAGTTGGCGGATAAAAACATGCTTGTTCCCGGCACGAAAACCGTCTACGCATACGGGAAAATCGGGATTGCTGCTAAACAAAGCAGCCATCTTTCCATCCACAGCCTTAAAGATTTAACCCGCCCTGAGGTGAAGAAAATCGCCATTGCCAACCCGGAAACTGCGCCATACGGATTGGCGGCAAAACAGGCGCTTCAAAAAGCGGGGATTTGGGATAAAGTGAAACCAAAATTGGTTTACGCCAAAAATATTGCAGATACCCTGACGTACGTGAAATCGGGGAATACAGAAGCTGGCATCGTTTCCCTCTCGCTTGCGCAAGGTGAAAAGCTGGATGTTGCCAACATTTCAAGCAGCCTGTACAATCCGCTAAAACAGATGGCAGCGGTTGTGAAAAGCTCGAAAAAGCAGGCAGCCGCAAAGAAATTTGTGCAATACTTAGCCAGCAAAGAAGCACAAAATACGATGAAAAAATACGGCTATGCAGTGTCTGCGGGGCAGTAACAAGTGGGACAGATCGATTTATTTCCCATTTATCTGTCTTTTAAAGTAGCATTGCTTTCAACCGTTTTTTCCCTTATCCCCGGACTGTTGGCAGCCTATCTATTAAGCCGGTCGGAGGGAAAAGCGGTGGATGTAGCAGACGCTTTGCTGACGCTTCCGATTGTACTGCCGCCGACCGTGCTCGGCTACTATCTACTCGTCATTCTCGGAAGGCAAAGTGTGCTCGGCCGGTTTCTTGAACAACAATTCGGCGTGACGATTGTGTTTACGCAGACAGGAGCGGTCATTGCGGCAATGTGCGTCTCCATTCCATTTTTCATCCAGTCGGCGCGCACGGCTTTTGCCGGTATTGATGAATCGCTCCTTCATGCTGCACGCCTTTTGGGGCGAACGGAATGGAATATCTTTTTTTCCGTCATGATCCCTTTGTCGTGGCGGGGGCTCACAAGTGGCGTCATGCTCGCATTTGCGCGCGCCCTTGGCGATTTCGGGGCAACATTAATGGTGGCCGGCAGTATTCCGGGAAAAACAGAAACGATGTCCATTGCCATTTACAATTGCCTGATGAACGGGGACGAACGGACGGCAGGGCTCCTCGTTGCGATCATGACGTTTTTATCGCTGGCCGTCCTGTACGGCATTAAGCGGATGGAAAAAAAGATGGGGAGGGGTGGCAGTAGGCATGCTTCGCGTAAACATCAAAAAAACATTTCCGGAATTTGAGCTGGATATCGCGTTTGAGGCGGGTCCCGGCGTCACCGGCATTTTAGGACCGTCCGGAAGCGGCAAAAGCCTGACGCTGGAGTGCATTGCCGGGATCGACAAGCCCGATGAAGGAAAGATTGAACTAAACGGCCGGATATTATTTGATAAAGAAAAGCATATGGATATCAAGACGCGGCACCGCCATACGGGGTATATGTTCCAGCATTACGCCCTTTTTCCGCATTTAACGGTAAAACAAAATCTTGCATTTGGTTTAAAAGGGCGGCCAAAAAAGGAAATAGAAGAGAAGACGGCTGCTTTTCTGAAAAAAATCAAAATGGAAGGTTTTGAAAACCGCTACCCTGCTGAACTGTCCGGTGGGCAAAAGCAGCGGGTGGCACTTGCGAGGACGCTTATCACCGAGCCTTCCTGCCTGCTTTTGGATGAACCTTTTTCCGCATTGGACCCGGACACGAAGGAACTTGTGATGGAAGAATTTTTATCGTTTCTTCACGATCATTTTCACGGGGTCGTTTTACTGGTTACCCACAATATGGCAGAGGCTGATCTGCTTTGTGACAATGTCATTTTGTACAGAAATGGGAAAGTATTACAGCAGGACCCGAAAAAAGAGGTGCTGAAACACGCCGTCGCCCGGCAAGATGCCCGGAACCCTGCAGCTATCAGAATATGAAAGCCGGGGATCGAAGAAAGAGGTGTGCCACCCGGCAGATGCCCGGGTTCACGATGTATGACAAACCATGAACAGTGCGTGTGCCTCACAATTGGTAGTGGAACTTTGGCGTTAAGAATGGCAGCCGGGCGCCTGCAAACATTTGGTAAATGTCCATTTCTAACAGGAAAACAGAATTTAAAACGGAGATGATGGAGAACATGCTGACCGATATGCTGAACCGGCCGCTTTTGGATTTGCGAATTTCGGTAACGGACCGCTGCAATTTCCGTTGCACGTACTGCATGCCTGCCGATAACGGCCAGAAATATTGTTTTATGAACCGGTCCGAACTCATGACATTTGAAGAAATCACGCGCCTTGCGAGACTTTTTGTATCCCTTGGCGTCCGGAAAATCCGGCTGACGGGCGGGGAGCCTTTGCTGCGGAAAGACATCGATCAGCTTGTGGCCATGCTCCATCAAATCGACGGCCTTGAAGATTTATCGGTGACAACGAACGGCTTTCTGTTGAAAAGATATGCCGCACCGTTAAAAAAGGCCGGCCTTTCGCGCATCAATGTCAGCCTGGATGCCCTCGATCCGGAAATCTTTCCAGCCATCAACGGCGTTGGGGCAAAACCGGCAAGAATTTTGGAAGGGATAGAGGAAGCCATCCGCCAGGGCATCAAAGTCAAAGTGAATATGGTGGTCAAAAAAGGGATGAACGATTCGCAAATTTTACCGATGGCCGCCTATTTCAAGGAAAAAGGGATTTCCCTCCGTTTTATCGAATTTATGGATGTCGGCTCCCTGAACGGATGGAAGCTGGATGAAGTCGTGACCAGCAAAGAAATTCTCAACATGATTTCAAAAGAAATGCCGCTTGAACCGTTGAAAGAAAATTATTACGGGGAAGTTGCCAAACGGTACCGTTACAAAGGGACAGATACGGAAGTCGGCTTCATTTCATCCGTATCCCAGCCTTTTTGCGGCGACTGTACACGCTTGCGGCTGTCGGCAGACGGGAAAATATACACCTGTCTGTTTGCCGCACAAGGCACGGACCTGCTTGGGGCAATAAGAGAAGGCGCAAGCGATGAAATGCTGGCTGCCCGCATTGCAGGCGTATGGCAAAACCGGGTGGACCGCTATTCACAAGAACGGGGGAAAAACCCGACGATGAAAGGAAAACGAATCGAAATGTCGTATATTGGAGGGTAAAGGGTTGAGCACGAAAGAACATAAACAACTGGCCGATATTCCGGTGCTGTGCAAAGTGATCACCGTTTCCGATACCCGGACGGAAGAAACAGATAAAAGCGGCAGGCTAATCATAGATTTGTTAAAACAGGAAGGGACGGAAGCGGCGGAATACAGCATCGTAAAAGACGAAGCGGAACAAATCAGACAGGCGGTTTTACAGACGAAAGGAACCATCAATGCCATTTTGCTGAACGGCGGCACCGGCTTTACGAAACGGGATGTGACGGTTGAAACGGTCCGGCCGCTCCTCGATAAAGAAATGCCAGGTTTTGGCGAGCTGTTCCGCTATTTAAGTTATGAAGAAATCGGAAGCGCCTCGATGCTCAGCAAAGCGCTTGCCGGCACAATCGGGAAAAAAGCCGTATTTTCGATGCCGGGCTCCAGCAACGCCGTGTCCCTCGCCATGAAAAAACTCATTTTGCCGGAATTAAAGCATATCGTCTGGGAGCTCAACCGGCAATGAATACAGCCGGAATTGTGCTGGCCGGCGGGAAGTCGAGCCGGTTCGGCGGCGAAAAATCGCTTGCGAAAATCGGTGGCAAAGCCATGGTCGCACGCAGCGTGGATGCGCTCGCCGGAACTGACGCGATCGTTGTGGTGGCGCGGCCCGAGCTTGCGGAAAAAATCCCGCGCAACCGGCCGATTGCGGTGATTTGTGATCTCCCCCGATACCGGGGAAAAGGTCCGCTCGCCGGCATTTATTCGGCGATGATGGCAGTGGACGCCCGGTGGTACGCTGTGTTGCCGTGCGATACGCCGTGGATCGGAAAAAGAACGGTTGCCCGGCTGCTTCAAGAACGCGATCCGGCATATGACGCCATCGTGGCCCGGACAGAGGGGAGAATTCAGCCACTCGTTGCCGTTTTTCACAACAGCGTGAAAGAAAAAATAAGGGAGCAGCTGGAAACAGACCGCCTCAGCATGCGGGCACTTTTTGCACGCTGCCGCCTGAAATGTATCGATTTTGCGCAGGAAATGGTGTTTGCCAATATCAATACAAAAGAAGATTATATTTTACAACAAAAAGAAGCCGGTGATGTTGATGAGAAAACCAATCAAAGTGGCGGAGGCCATCCGCAAAGTGATGGCCCATCCGCTTACAGGCGAAAAGGAGCTTGTGCCGATTCAGACTAGTTTTAACCGAGTGCTTTCCGAAGATTTGGCTGCAACCCATGACGTGCCGTGGTTTAAACGGTCGCCATATGACGGGTATGCGATTTTTTCCGGATCTACGCTTGAAGCGGGCGCGGATCACCCTGTTCTCCTTGAAGTGGTCGCCACAATCGGGGCAGGTTTTACATGGGATGAAGGGATAAAGCCGAATCAAGCCGTGAAAATCATGACTGGCGCCGCTATCCCGGACGGGGCGGATGCCGTGATTATGGTGGAACTCACAAAAGAAGTAGTGCAAAATGGGAAAACATTTGTGCAGATAAAACGGAAAGTCCGGCCCGGTGAGAACATTGTCGGCATTGGCGAAGATATGAAAAAAGGCGAAGTGCTTGTCCCGAAAGGCACGATCGTTAATCCGGGCGTAATGGCGACCCTTGCAACTTTCGGGATGACAGAAGTACCGGTCACAAAAAAACCGAAAGCTGCTGTGATTGCGACGGGATCCGAACTGCTTGAAGTCGGTGAACCGCTCGAAAAAGGGAAAATCCGTAACAGCAATGCCTATATGCTCTGGGGGCAAATCATCCGCGCCGGGGGCGAACCGGTTTTTTACCGGCTTGTGAAAGATGATTTCGAGGAAACATATGAAGCGGTCAGGCAGGCGGTGAAGGAAGCGGATATCGTCATGACAACGGGCGGTGTTTCAGTCGGCGATTTTGACTATATTCCGAAAGTCTACGAAAAGCTGGGGGCAACGCTTTTATTCAATAAAGTGGCGATGCGCCCCGGCAGCGTGACATCGGCAGCCGAACTGGACGGGAAAATTCTTTTCGGCCTCTCCGGCAATCCGTCCGCCTGCTATGTCGGTTTTGAACTGTTTGTCCGCCCGTACTTAAAAACGATGCTTGGCGAACGAAATGTTTATTTGAAAAAAACGCAGGCCTTACTTGGGGAGGATTTCCCGAAACCAAACCCGTTTACCCGGTTTGTCCGCGCCAAACTTTCTTATCAGGAAGGCCTGCTGCACGCGCTTCCGGTAAGAAGGGATAAATCGAATATTGTTTCCTCTTTAATAGAGGCGGATGCTTTGATTGTGCTGCCGGGCGGGTCCCGCGGCTTTACAAAAGGGACGATGGTCGATGTGCTGATGCTGGAAGACGGGGAAGGGGCGCCGCTGTGGGATGAAAATATTACAGATCGCAGGCCGCAAAGACAGCGGTAAAACCGCCCTTGCCGAACTTTGGACACGGGTGTTGGCGGATAACGGATACCGGGTCGGCACACTAAAACACCACGGCCATGGCGGGAAGCCGTTGCTCGCCCCCGGCAAAGATTCCACGCGGCACTTTGAAGCGGGCGCCCAGGCAGCCGGGGTGGAAGGGGACGGCTTGTTTGTTCTCGCTGTGCATGTCGATCAAGGACTCGCACTGGAGCAGCTCATCGGCTGGTACGAGACATTGCCGCTTGATTTGCTGCTGATTGAAGGCTACAAATACGCGCCCTATCCGAAAGTGGTCTGCCTCCGTGATGAACAAGACAGGGATTTGCTCAGCCTGCCGAATGTGCGGGCCGCCTTCAGCCTGAATCCGGCGTTATCCGGCTGCATAAAACTTTTTGACCGGAAAAGCTGCATTGAATGGGTTGAAGCGTTTTTAAAGGAGTGAAAGTATGTTTGAAATTGTAAAAGAACCGGTGGACGTTTCCAAACTGATCGAGGCGGTTGCCGACCGGAATGCGGGCGCTATTGTCACTTTTATCGGCACTGTCCGGGAAATGACAAAAGGAAAGAAAACATTGTATCTGGAATATGAAGCATACGAACCAATGGCCCGGAAAAAATTGGAACAAATCGGTGCCGAAATCCGGCAGCAGTTCCCGGCAGCCAAAACGGCCATCGTGCACCGGATCGGACGCCTCGACATCTCCGACATTGCGGTTGCGATTGCGGTTTCCGCCCCGCACCGAGATGAGGCCTACCGGGCAAACCGGTACGCAATTGAAAGAATCAAAGAAATGGTGCCGATCTGGAAAAAAGAACATTGGGAAAACGGCGAAATGTGGGTTGGCAACCAAAAGGAAACGGTTTTTTACGAATCAGGGGCACCGGAGGCGTTTGAATGATGATTAAAGTATTGTTATTTGCTCATTTAAAAGAACAGGCTGGCCGTTCTGAAATGGAAATCAATGGCGAAAATATGACGGTCGGCGAACTGCGCGAGACGCTTGCGGAAAAAGGGATTTTGCAGCAGGACGCGGTGATGGTGGCCGTGAACGAAGAATTTGCCCGCGATGAGGAAATGGTCCATAGCGGCGATACCGTTGCCCTCATTCCGCCGGTCAGCGGAGGTTGAAAAATGGGAAACTTGACGCATATGAACGAACAGGGCCGCGCCAAAATGGTCGATGTAACGGCAAAACCGGAAACCTCCAGGACGGCGCGTGCAAAAAGCAGTGTGCTCGTTTCAAAGGAAGTCTATGAACAGATTACAAACTTTAAAATCAAAAAAGGGGACGTGCTTGCCGTCGCGCAGGTGGCCGGCATTATGGGCGCGAAAAAAACGGCGGATGTCATTCCGATGTGCCACCCGTTGCCTCTGACAGGCGTTGACATTTCGTTCAGCTGGCAAAAACGGGAAGACGGGTATCGCCTTGACATCGAAACAACGGCCAAAACGAAAGGGCAAACGGGCGTGGAAATGGAAGCTTTGACAGCGGCGTCCGTATGTGCGCTGACCGTCTATGATATGTGCAAGGCACTGGACAAAGGCATGGTCATCGGGCCGACCTATCTGATCGAAAAAACAGGCGGAAAAAGCGGGCATTTTATCAGGCAGGAGGAATGAGCATGGAACGGTATTCCCGGCAAATACTGTTTGCCCCGATCGGTGAAAACGGACAGCAAAACATTTCAAAAGGCCATGTGCTCATAATTGGCGCCGGCGCGCTCGGCTCCGCTGTTGCGGAAAGCTTGGCGCGGGCGGGGGTCGGAAAAATCACGATGGTGGACCGCGACTATGTCGATGAAACGAATTTGCAGCGGCAAAATTTGTACTGCGAAGAAGATGCGCGCAACCATTTGCCAAAAGCGATCGCTGCAAAAAACCGGCTTAAAGCCATCAACAGCACCATCCGTATCGAGGCGCATGTGATCGATGCATTTGATCCGAAATTGCTTTCTATTTTGGAAGAAGGCGTTGATGTGATCATTGACGGGACCGATAATTTTGAGACGCGCTTTTATGTGAATGACCTGGCGCAAAAATACCGGATCCCGTGGATTTACGGCTCCTGCGTCGGCAGCTGTGGTGTTTCGTTTCCGATCATTCCCGGCGAAACGCCTTGCCTCCGCTGCCTGATTGGCCATCTCCCCGCTTACCACGCGACGTGCGATACAGCAGGCATTATCGCGCCGGCTGTGCAAATGACTGCGGCTTACGAGACAACGGAAGCTTTAAAACTGCTTTCCGGGGAAAAGCCGCGCGATTCCGTTGCCGTTTTTGATATTTGGCAAGGCGAACATCATTTCATCAAAGCAGGAAAAATGAAAAATAAGGACTGTCCGTCATGCGGGGGGCATCCGGTCTATCCGGCCCTACAATCCCAATCATCGGCTGATGTGCTATGCGGGCGGGATACAGTACAAATCCGTCATCCGGGCGCGTTCGAGCTTGAAAACATGGCGCGGGAGATGAAAGCGGGCGGTGCTGCCGTAGAGTATAACGGCTACTTAATGATCACCGCGCTTGAAGGCCACCGGACGGTTTTATTTCCGGACGGCAGGATGCTCATTCACGGTACGAAAGATAAGAGAGAGGCCCGTTCGCTCTACCAAAAATATTTTCAATGAAAAAGGAAGCACGCATTTCCGTGCTTCCTTTTCGAATGGCGTTAAATATTTGCCAATGTTTCATTATCCACGTCTTCTTTTTTCGGCACCGGTTCCTGGAGCGCCTTTCCCATGCCCTTCAAAAAGGAAATGGCGAAACCGACTGCCCGGTTGACGTCCGGGTCGCTCAACGATTTCAGCAGCCCGAACAATGTCACTTTTTCCTCCGAGCCAATGAATTGTTTGCCTTCATCAAAGCCTGATGCTACACCGTTCATCAAGTGGATAATAAGGTCGTGGTCGGCTTTCATAAAGACGCCGGCCGTGCCGAGCAGCATGTTGATCAGGTTAACGACCTGTTCCCGGGATAATTGCTCAAGGACGATTTTTAAAATATCATTTTTTGCGAGAATCATTGCATTTGCGGCTTCCAGTGCGCCTGTATCATTGAAATCATCGATCAGCCGGATCAAATTTTCAAACGCATCTTTATGATCGGCAACCAGTTTTTCCAATTCCTCGAGCTTTTGCCGGGTGACTTCTTCTTCCGTCGGCTGCTGTCTTGCAATCTCTGTGATCGGAGCGGCCATCCTTTTTCCTCCTCTCTTAGTGTACGTCTGTTAATGGTTGATAGCCTTCGCGCTGCCATTTGCGTTCGACTTCCACGCCGCGTGTAGGATTGCGTTTCTTATCGCGGTGGTTTGATTTCGGCAGTGGTGACTCCCCACCTTTTCGGATCAGTTCCATCTTCACTTTCGTTTGTTTAAACGCCGGTGTGCTTTGCCGTTTATCGTAAATCGGCCCGGTTAAGAAGTTGATCGCCGATTCTTTTTCCGTCGAGTGCATCGGTAAGTATAGTTCTTTGCCCTGCACGCGATCTGTGACCAGCACATGCAGTTGCAGCGAGCCGAACGGGGAAGTGACGCGGACAAGGTCTCCGGTGTCGAGATTGCGTTCTTTTGCAAGCTCCGGCGACACTTCAACGAATACGCCCGGGACTTTTGATTCGATGCCTTCCGATTTATTGGTCAGATTGCCTTCGTGGAACTGTTCCAGCATCCGGCCGTTATTAATATGCAAATCGTATTGTTCCGGAAATTCGGCCGGTTTTACCCAGTCTGTCAGGGCAAACCG
This sequence comes from Weizmannia agrestimuris, assembly GCF_943193165.1. Lineage (NCBI taxonomy): Bacteria > Bacillati > Bacillota > Bacilli > Caryophanales > Bacillaceae > Heyndrickxia > Weizmannia agrestimuris. The sequence goes on along the minus strand of NZ_CALPDC010000032.1, from coordinate 2,651 downwards.
CGCTTTGCCGTCCGGGAACGGGAAGCCGTCCTTGTAAAGAAGCGGGGTATTGGCACCATCGAGGCTTCCCCAAAGGAAACTGTTCCAGCCTTCCAATTTGTCGTAGTCTGCCTGTGCAAACAGCGGGGTCAGGCTGGCCATTTCGGCAAATATTTCGCCCGGGTGGCTGTAATTCCAGTCTGCGCCGAGTCGTTTTGCCACTTCCTGGATAATCCACCAGTCCGGTTTGGATTCGCCCAAAGCCGGGAGCGCCTGGTATAGCCGTTGCACACGGCGTTCCGTGTTTGTAAAGGTGCCTTCTTTTTCAAGCGACGGAGCTGCAGGCAAAATAACATCCGCATATTGGGCCGTTTTTGAGAAAAAGACATCCTGGACGACAAGAAAGTCAAGATTGGAAAGTTCCTCGCTTACATGGTTGGCGTCGGAGTCGACAAGCGCCATGTCTTCGCCGATGATATACATCGCTTTTAACTGCCCGGCTGCAATCGCATGCAGCATTTCAATATTGTTCAGTCCCGGTTTGTTGCTGATTTTGACGCCGTACGCTTTTTCAAATTTTTCGCGTGCCGCATCATCCTCCACATGCTGGTAGCCCGGCAGCCATCCCGGCAGCGTGCCCATATCGCATGCGCCTTGCACGTTGTTATGCCCGCGCAGTGGATAAGCGCCTGTACCCGGACGTGTATAGTTTCCGGTTGCAAGAAGCAGATTGGAAATAGCAGCGGACGTATCGGAACCACCTGTATTTTGCGTGACGCCCATGCCCCAGAGGATACATGTTCCGTCTGCCTGATGGATCATTTCGGCGATTTGGATCAGCGTTTCCTTCGGGATACCGGTCATCTTTTCAGCGTAGTCGAGCGTGTATTTTTCAAGCGTTTCTTTAAATTCATCAAAAAAGTTCACTTTTTCCGCAATGAAGTTTTCATCATGCCAGCCTTGGTCGATGATATATTTCGTCACCGCCATCAGCCATACCTGGTCTGTGCCCTGGTTCGGATGGATAAAAAGATCAGCGCGCTCTGCCATTTCGTTTTTGCGCATATCGGCAACAATCAGTTTCTGGCCGTGCAGTTTATGGGCCCGTTTGATGCGAGTTGCAAGGACCGGGTGGGCTTCCGCCGGGTTCGCGCCGACAATTATGACAAGACCGGCTGAGGCAATATCTTTAATCGTGCCGCTGTCGCCGCCCATGCCAACGGTTCTGAGCAGGCCGTCCGTTGCCGGCGACTGGCAATAGCGCGAACAGTTGTCGACATTGTTGGTTTCAAATACCTGGCGCGCCAGCTTTTGCATTAAATAGTTTTCTTCATTGGTAACTTTTGAAGAAGAAATAAAACCGACGGAATCTTTTCCGTATTGGGAATGGATTTCTTTCAGCCGGCTTGCCACCACGCTGAGCGCTTCATCCCATGACGTTTCTACAAATTTTCCGTCTTTGCGGACAAGCGGTTTTGTCAGCCGCTTATCGGAATTCACAAAATCCCAGCCGAATTTGCCTTTGATGCAAGTGGAGATGGCGTTTACCGGGCCTTCATGCTTCGGTTCGATTTTTAAAATTTTCCGGCCCTTTGTCCATACTTCAAATGTGCAGCCGACACCGCAGAAGGTGCAAACGGTTTTCGTTTTTTTCGTGCGCTGTTCGCGCATCGAAGCTTCGATTTCGGATATGGCAAAAATGCTGCCGTAACCCGGTTCGACTTTTTTCACAAGATCAATCATCGGGTCAAGCAGGTCCTCTTCAAGCCCGGTTAAATAGCCTGCCTCGCCGAGCATTGATTTTTCCATCAATGCATTGCAAGGGCAGACGGTGACGCAATGCCCGCAGGAAACGCATGACGATTCATTGATCGGAACGCCGTTGTCCCAAATGACGCGCGGGCGTTCTGCTTCCCAGTCAATGGAAAGCGTTTCGTTCACCTGCAGATTTTGGCAAGCTTCCACACAGCGCCCGCATGCGATGCACTGGTTCGGGTCGTACCGGTAAAACGGGTTGGAATAGTCGACCCCGCTTGCGTCCGTTTTTGGCGTGAACGGATATTTCTGATGTTCGATGCCCATTTTTTCCGTTGTATTGTGGACGATGCAGTTGCCGTTGTTATTGTCGCACACCGTACAGTATAAAAGGTGGTTGGCGAGAATCCTGTCCATCGCTTCATGCCGGGCTGCTTCCGACCGGTCATCGCTGAGGCGGACCACCATGCCGTCTTCCGCGACCGTCGAACAGGTGCGCATCAATTCCCCGTTCACTTCCGCAATACAAGTGTCACAAGTTTGGATTGGATCTACTTCCGGGTAATAGCAAATTTGTGGATGAAAAATATCATTCCGGTTGATCACATCGATGATTTTCTCACCGGGGCGGGCTTCATAATCCCGGCCATCAATCGTGATGTGAATCGATTTGGTCTCCATTTCTTTTCCTCCTTTTGCAAACAATGAAGGCAGGCCTTCAGAAAAGAATACAAAAAACCGGCAACTCTGTTACTTATACCAAACCTTTGCAAAAATAAAACTATCATTCTCTTTTTTTATTCTAGCATCTGATGCAAAAATGAACAAACCATCAGAGTGTTTGTATGTGTCAAGTTTTTCTCGACAAGGTTTAAATATCGGGTATTCCAAGACACTCTTTTTGTACACTTTCGGCT
>NZ_CALPDC010000031.1:0-34793 GCF_943193165.1 Weizmannia agrestimuris | reverse complement strand
TAGGTCCGGGGTGGAAGCGCGGCGACGTGTGGAGCTGACGGATACTAATCGATCGAGGACTTAACCAAATAGAAAAGTGAAGGGCGCTCGCTCATCGGCGTACGGATTTCGGAGCTTTCGACTGAGATAAAGGAAACACGGCGAGCCGATGTTGACTTATCGTAGGGAGAAAGCGTAGAAATACGCTAGCCGATAGGCGCTGGAGCTAGACAATTCTCAAAGTTAGAAACGCGTTCTCCGTTTACAGTTTTTTCTCCCATCCGGCTTTGAAGGAATACAATTATTCCTCTTGATAAATAACAGCAACTGTGTTATAATTTTTCTTGTCATTAAGGTCCGGTGGCGATGGCGGAAAGGTGACACCCGTTCCCATCCCGAACACGGAAGTTAAGCTTTCCAGCGCCGATGGTAGTTGGGGGTTTCCCCCTGCGAGAGTAGGACGCTGCCGGGCCTGAATATATTATTATCGCGGGGTGGAGCAGTCTGGTAGCTCGTCGGGCTCATAACCCGAAGGTCGCAGGTTCAAATCCTGCCCCCGCAATCGATCAGAACAAGCAGTGGTTTGACTGCTTGTTCTTTATATTTTTCATCCTGTTTTTGCGTATTTGTCCAAAATCGGTTAAACTAGAATTGGATTGAAGCATCCTTAGGAACATTCCTAAGGCTTTTTTTATAAGGCGCGCCGTACTTTGGATTGGCGGCAATTTGCGATAAAGTTGTAGAGGAGAGGCGGCAAATGGGGAGTTATCGTTTCGTTTCCAACAGCCCTGAAGAGACTTTTTCTTTTGCAGAAAAAATGGCTGCCCATCTGAAACCGGGGGATGTCCTTTTGCTGGAGGGTGACCTGGGGGCAGGAAAAACGACTTTTACAAAAGGGATTGCGAACGGGCTGGGCATTCGCCGTACCGTGAACAGCCCGACTTTTACCATTATAAAAGAGTACCGGGGGAACCTGCCGCTGTATCATATGGACGTATACCGTTTGGAGGATGCGCAGGAGGACCTTGGTTTTGATGAATATTTTGAAGGTGATGGCGTGACGGTTGTGGAGTGGGCACATTTTATCAAAGATCTGTTGCCTGAGAGCTATTTGGAAATCCGCATTCTCCGCCTTGAAGGAGACCGCAGGCTTATTGAAGCGGAACCGTTTGGGGACCGTTATGTATCATTATGTGAGGAGATTTTTGGATGAAAGTTTTGGCAATCGATACTTCAAATGAAGTGCTGGGCGTTTCATTGGCTGATGATCATGTTGTGCTGGCCGAATATATGACAAACTTGAAAAAAAATCATAGTGTCCGCGTGATGCCGGCTGTGCAGGAGGTCATGGAGACATGCGGGATAAAACCGGCTGAGCTGGATAAGATTGTGGTGGCAAAAGGGCCCGGATCTTACACCGGCATACGGATTGGCGTCACGATCGCAAAAACGATGGCCTGGAGCCTTCAAATTCCATTGGTGGGGGTTTCCAGCCTGAAGTTGTTGGCGGCGTCCGGCCGTTATTTTGACGGGTATATTTCCCCGCTTTTTGATGCGCGCAGAGGGCGGATTTATACCGGTTTGTACCGCTATGAAAACGGGGTTTTGCAAACAGTAGTGGAAGATTGCAATGTATCATCCGCTGAATGGGGAACCCGGTTAAGTGCGCTTGAGGCGCCCGTATTATTGATCGGCCAGCATGTTGCCCTTCATGAAGCCGTTCTTGCGAAGAAGCTGGGAGATAAAATGGCGGTAGCAGATTGGACCCTGCATAATCCGAGGCCGGGCGAACTGGCCAGGCTTGGGATGGATGAACCGGACGCGGAGATACACACTTTCGTTCCAAATTACATACGGTTAGTAGAGGCAGAAGCCAAATGGCTTGAAAAGCATAAACGGGAGAGTCACTAAAAATGGAAAAAACGGGGAAAATAACGCTGCGAAAAGCCACGCTTGCAGATTTGGACGGAATTTACAATGTGGAGATGCATTCTTTTACAATGCCGTGGACACGTGAAGCATTTTACAACGAACTGGTTCATAATCATTTTGCCATGTATCTTGTGCTTGTCGAGAATGAAAAGGTTATCGGTTATTGCGGCGTGTGGGTCATTGTCGATGAGGCGCATGTGACCAATCTTGCGGTGCTCCCGGAGTACCGAGGCCGGAAACTGGGAGAGACGCTGTTAAAAAATGTGATGGCTTACGCCGCATTGAACCATGCCAAAACGCTCAGCCTGGAGGTACGCGTCAGCAATATGATTGCGCGCTCCTTATACAGGAAGCTCGGATTTCGGGAAGGCGGCATCCGGAAAGGCTATTACACGGATAATTATGAAGACGCAATTGTGATGTGGGTGAATTTATAAATGGAAAAAGATTTGTTGGTATTAGGCATAGAAACGAGCTGCGATGAAACGGCTGCAGCTGTCATTAAAAACGGGACGGAAATTGTTTCCAATGTGGTCGCTTCCCAGATTGAAAGCCACAAACGGTTCGGCGGGGTGGTGCCAGAGCTTGCATCCCGCCACCATGTCGAGCAAATTACCATTGTCATTGAGGAAGCGATGCAGCAGGCAGACGCGGCTTTTAAAGACCTGGATGCGATCGCCGTGACAGAAGGGCCCGGGCTTGTGGGCGCGTTGCTTGTTGGCGTCAATGCCGCAAAGGCGCTCAGTTTCGCGCATCAGATTCCACTTGTCGGTGTCCATCATATTGCCGGCCATATTTATGCGAACCGGATCGGGCATGAAATGAAGTTTCCGCTGCTTGCGCTTGTCGTTTCAGGCGGTCATACGGAGCTTGTGCTGATGAAGGGCCATGCCGAGTTTGAAGTAATCGGCGAAACGAGAGATGATGCGGCAGGGGAAGCTTATGACAAAGTAGCACGAACGTTGAACCTTCCTTATCCGGGCGGTCCGCAGATTGACCGGCTTGCCCATGAAGGAAAGCCAAATGTTGATTTGCCGCGATCCTGGCTGGAAGGGACTTATGATTTCAGTTTCAGCGGGCTCAAATCAGCCGTCATTAACACCCTCCATAATGCCGCGCAGCGCGGGGAAAGCATCCGGCCTGAAGATATGGCCGCAAGCTTCCAGCAAAGTGTGATTGATGTATTGGTCGGTAAAACCGTGGAGGCGGTAAAAGCGTTTGGCGTCAAAGAAGTGCTGGTCGCCGGCGGTGTTGCCGCGAACAAAGGATTGCGCGCTGCCCTTTCAGAAGCATTCCGGGATCTCCCTGAAGTGGCGTTGCGCATCCCGCCGATCCAGTTATGCACAGACAATGCGGCGATGATTGCCGCATGCGGGACGGTGCTTTTTGAAAAGGGAAAAAGAAGCTCCCTTGACTTAAATGCTTATCCCGGGCTGGACATTGAAAACTTTTAAACAGGGTTGTGAAAAACCGGTGTATGGGAATCGTCCATACACCGGTTTTTTTGGAGATATGCAGGGGAATTGTGCACAATCTGTGGAAAAGTTGTTGATAAATGATTGGACTTGTGTAAAACTTTTAAAATTTTTCCGGACAGGTTGTGGGTATTGTGGATAAATCTGTTGATAATTGTGGATTTTGTGGAAAAACGTTTTGGAAAGCAAGAAATCAATATACCGCCTGTGCATAAATCTGTGCATGGCGCGAGATGCCAAAATAAAAACCTGTGCAGAAAATTTCCACACAGGTCCAAACATTACTCCGCCAGTTCTGCCCATTCTTCCATCAGCGCGTCCAGCTCCAATTTCCGTTGCTCCAGTTCTTCTGTCAGCTCGCGGATTTTAATATGGTCCTGAAAGATTTCCGGGTCGGCCATTTTTTCTTCCCGGTCATGAATTTCTGTTTCCAACGTTTCAATTCTTGTTTCAATTTCTTCAATCCTCCGCTTTTTTTGCCGCTCGCGTTTTTTTGCTTCTTTATCCTGCCGGTAGTTGTTTTTCGCCGGCTGTTCCGCTTTAACCTTTTCTTGTTTCGTGTTTTCCAGGCGTGCAATTTCCAGCATTTCTTCTTTTTTTTGCACATAATAATCATAGTCGCCGAGAAATTCACGGGTTCCCTCCGGCGAGAGCTCCACCACTTTTGTGGCAATCCGGTTAATGAAATAGCGGTCGTGGGAAATGAACAAAATCGTTCCCGGGTAATCGATGAGCGCATTTTCCAGTACTTCTTTACTGTCCAAATCAAGGTGGTTTGTCGGTTCATCTAAAATTAGAAAGTTCGCCTTTTCCAGCATCAATTTGGCGAGGGCAAGCCGGGCTTTTTCGCCGCCGCTTAAGGATGAGACGGTTTTTAAAACGTCATCGCCGGAAAAAAGAAAATTCCCGAGTGCCGTGCGGATTTCTTTTTCTGTTTTCAGCGGGTATGTATCCCATAATTCCCGGAGGACCGTTTTATTGGAAGATAAGTCGGCCAGTTCTTGATCGTAATAGCCGGTCATAACGTTGGAGCCATATTCGATCGTGCCGGATATCAGCGGGATTCTCCGGATAATCGATTTCAAAAGCGTTGACTTGCCGATGCCGTTCGGGCCGACAAGGGCAACACTGTCTTGTTTTTTGACTGAAAGATGGATGTTTTTGGCAACCGGCTCCCCGTCGTAGCCGATGGCAGCATCCCGGACATGAAGGACTTCGTTCCCGCTTTGTTTGGCAATTTCAAACGAAAACCGGGCAGATTTTTCATCGCCAAGCGGCTTGTCCATCAATTCCATTTTTTCCAGTTGTTTCCTCCTACTTTGCGCCCGCTTTGTCGTGGTGGCACGGGCAATGTTTTTTTGGATGAATGCCTGCAATTTCGCAACTTCTTCCTGCTGCTTTTCATATTGTTTGACCTCTCGCTCGTACTGGGCGGCCTTTTGTTCCAGATACCGGCTGTAGTTGCCGTGGTATTTTTTAATGGAATGCCTTGAAATTTCATAGACCTGGTTGACGACTTTATCCAGAAAATAACGGTCATGGGACACGATCAGAATGGCGCCTTCATAGCCTTGTAAATATTGCTCCAGCCAGGTGAGCGTTTCGATATCGAGATGGTTTGTCGGCTCATCCAAAATGAGGATGTCCGGCTTTGTGAGCAGCAATTTCGCCAATGCAAGGCGTGTTTTTTGCCCGCCGCTTAATGTCCGGATCGGGGTGTTGTAGTCGTACTGGTCAAAACGGAAGCCATGCAGAACGGACCGGATATCCGCTTCGATCTGATATCCGCCTTCATCTTTAAAACGTGTCTGCAAAGTATCATAAGCATGCAGCACTTTTTCATACTCCGCCGGGCGGTTATAAATCTTAGGGTCGGCCATTTTTTGTTCGTATTCGCGAAGCTGTTTTTCCATATCCAGCAAATTTTTAAAAACCGACATCATTTCGTCCCAAATGGACAGATCCGATTCGAGTCCGGTATTTTGGGCGAGATAACCGATTTCGACACCATTCGGCATAATGATGGAACCTTCATCATAAGAAAGCTGGCCGGCGATGATTTTCAGGAGGGTCGATTTGCCGGCCCCGTTTCTCCCGACCAAGGCAATCCGGTCTTTTGTTTGAATTTCTAATTTTATATCCGATAAAATAAGTTCAGCGCCATAATATTTTGTGACTTGTTGAACTTGCAGCAACATCATCTTTATGTTCACCTCTATACCATTGTAAGTGTACAGGAAGGCGAACTGCAACTCAACCGGCGTGATCGGAATTTGTCAAAAAACTTTTCACATAAATTCGTAAAAACCCATGAAAAAAATGCTTACTTGTGATATATTTAACATAGTTGGAGAGAGAAAAAGACGCATGCAGGCATTTTTTTAAAACATATTTTTTCTTTGCTCAGATAGGAGTAATATTATAATGAAGAATGGCAGCGCTGCCATTCTGGAATGGACGCACGATTGGAACCAACAGCACAAAAAACTTAAGCTTTCAACTTGGGGGATTTCACATGAAGGATGAATCAGTAAAAATACCGCAAGCCACTGCAAAACGGCTTCCATTATATTACCGGTACCTGAGAAATTTATATACACTTGGCAAGCAAAGGGTATCCTCGGCGGAACTGAGTGAAGCGGTGAAAGTCGACTCCGCTACGATACGCAGGGATTTTTCCTACTTCGGGGCACTTGGAAAAAAAGGTTATGGTTATAATGTAAAATATTTATTGTCTTTTTTCGGCAAGACGCTGAACCAGGATGAGATCACAGATGTAGCGCTGGTTGGCGTTGGGAACCTCGGTACAGCCCTTTTGAATTACAATTTTTCGAAGAATAACAGCGCACGGATTGTGATGGCATTTGACAATGACCCCGGGAAGGTGGGGAGCCATGTTGGCAATGTGCCTGTTTACAGCATGGACGAATTAAGAGAACGGCTTTGCGCGGAAGATGTGACGGTTGTGATTTTGACGGTCCCCGCTTCCAGTGCCCAGGCAGTGACAGACGAGCTTGCCAGTACAAATGTAAAAGGCGTTTTAAACTTTACACCTGCCCGGCTGAACGTGCCGCCGGATATCCGCGTCCATCATATTGACCTGGCCGTGGAACTACAGGCACTGATCTATTTTTTAAAACATTATTCAAATGATGAAGAAAATTTGAAAGAAACAAAAGAGCCGGTTGCGAAGCCATAGCCAAAAAGCTTTTTTTCCGTTATCATAGTGGGTACAGGGGGTGGCCCGATTGAAAACGGAATGCAGGCGCAAATGGCAATGGCCGGATTTGGCTGTGGCGTGCAAAGGGAAAAGGGCGGATTCAACGCCGGCACTTAAAGGGGAACGGCGATGAATACGAAAAAAATGCCGGTTACCGGACACATCCAGGAATTGAGAAAGCGGTTAATTACCGTTCTCATTTTCTTTCTGTTTGCCCTGGTTGTTGGCTTTTTTACCGCAAAACCTGTTATACGTTATTTGCAGCATGCCAAAAATGCCGGCATGTTCACGATGAATGCCTTCAGGGTAACCGATCCTATTAAGGTTTTTATGGAAGTTTCGGTTGTGATCGCATGCCTATTGACCCTGCCGGTGATTTTGTACCAGCTTTGGGCGTTTATAAGCCCGGGGCTGTATGAGAAAGAAAAGAAACTGACATTAAGTTACATTCCTGTTTCCATCTTGCTTTTTATAGCCGGCGTTTCTTTTTCCTATTTCGTGCTTTGTCCGCTGATGGTGAAGTTTATGATGGGCTTGTCAAATGAAATGGGCATTCGTGCGGTGATCGGGATCCGGGAGTATATTCAGTTTCTGCTAGAGATCACGCTTCCGTTTGGCTTTGTGTTCCAAATGCCGGTCGTGGTCCTGTTTCTGACCCGGCTTGGCATCATTACGCCGAGACTGTTGAAAAAGGTAAGAAAATATGCGTATCTTGCTTTGATTGCAGCTGCCGGCATCATCACCCCGCCGGACGTGTTTTCGCAGCTGATTACCTTTGTTCCACTCGTTTTGCTGTATGAAGCAAGCACACTGATTTCGAAAATGGCGTACCGCAATGCCAAAAAAGCGGCAAAAGAAATGCCAATGGATGAACAGACGATTGCTTCTGAATAAGAAAGCCGTTTTCCGGACGGAGCCGGAAAACGGCTTTTATTTTTTCACTGAGTTTTTCAGCTTGAAATGGAGAAAGATCAGCCTGATGCCGGAACCCAGATCCAATGTTGCAATCAACAGCAGTAAATAAGAAAAAAAGCCCCAGCCGCCCACTTGTACCTGCTGAATGGCAAAATAAGTGAACAAAGCCCCGAGCAGGCAGTTTACAATCCCTGAAAAAAGTGGTCTCATTATAGAAGTCCTCCAATTGAGCTGTAAATTTCATGTACGGATGTCTGCAGAACGGACGGGTGCAAAAGCAGCCTCACGACCACAATCGTGTTCATGGAAACATGCGCAAACATGGAAACGGTGATCCGGTTTGTTTTCTCGTATAAATAAGCGAGCGTCAGCCCTAAAAGGGAATATAAAAACAAGTGGCTCGGTTCGGTATGCGCGAGTCCGAAAATAACCGAGCTGACAATACCGGATAAAAGGAATGAAAAGCGCCTGCGCAGCGTGCCGAAAATGATTTTCCGAAAAACGATTTCCTCGAGAATCGGCCCTGCGATCGAGCTGATGAGGATGACGAGCGGAAATCTTTCAATCAGCGCCATGATTTGCTGCGTATTGTTGGAGGCAGCCGGGGCACCGAATAATGATTCAATGATCGCGGCTGCAGTCTGGGCAAAGAAACAAAGAAAGACGCCGCCTATTGCCCATATGGCGGATGGCGCGGCCGGAAGCGGTTCAGTCCGGTCTGTTTCTTTCTTTGCGGCTTTTCTTAAAAAGTACAGGACGATGATCAGCCCGATGATAAAGCTGATGACGGTCCAAAGCGGGGGCGTCAATGTCCGCATGCTGTCTGCCGGTTCGTGGAAAACGTTCACCCCGGCATAGTAGAGCAACGGATACCCGACGGCGCCGGACAGCAGCATAAGGATGTACGTCACGAGAATATACACATACTCTTTTTTCACGCGTTCTTTTCCTTTCTTGCCAGTTCAAAGTTTAAAGGATCGCAAATTCGTCCAATATGTTCATTGTACTATTGAACCGGGCGGGGTTCAAATGCCGTGCGCAGAGCCAGCCTTTTCAGTTGCATATCCGGATGGTGATCAAGCATACTTATAAAAGGGCAAGCGGCTGAAATGGAGGCGCGCAACCGGCATCCTTTGACGGGGCTCTTTAAAGGATGCAGGGCCCGAAAAAAATAAAAAAAGTTGGATGAGAGACTTGCAAAAAAGCAAGGAATTATTTATTATAATAAATGTGTTAGCACTCAACTTATGCGAGTGCTAATAATGGACAAAATTTTACATAATACGAATTAAGGAGGTTGTTTCACGTGTTAAAACCACTGGGTGATCGCGTTGTCATTGAATTAGTTGAATCGGAAGAAAAAACAGCAAGCGGTATTGTCCTGCCTGACACGGCAAAAGAAAAGCCACAGGAAGGCAAAGTTGTGGCTGTCGGTTCCGGGCGTACCCTTGATAACGGTGAACGTGTTGCCATCGATGTAGCAGTAGGCGACCGCATCATCTTCTCGAAATATGCCGGCACTGAAGTGAAATATGACGGAAAAGAATACTTAATCCTTCGTGAAAGCGATATTCTGGCGGTTGTGGAATAAGCCTGGCTTGTTGAAACATAGAAATAACGATATGACATGAGGAGGTTTTATAAATGGCAAAAGAAATTAAATTCGGCGAAGAAGCCCGCCGCGGTATGCTTCGTGGTGTGGATAAACTGGCAGATGCTGTAAAAGTGACATTGGGCCCGAAAGGACGTAACGTCGTTCTGGAAAAGAAATTCGGTTCTCCGCTGATCACAAATGACGGTGTCACGATCGCAAAAGAAATTGAACTCGAAGACGCGTTTGAAAACATGGGTGCCAAACTTGTCTCCGAAGTGGCCAGCAAAACGAACGATGTAGCTGGTGACGGTACAACCACTGCAACTGTTCTGGCACAGGCAATGATCCGTGAAGGCCTGAAAAACGTAACAGCAGGTGCAAACCCGGTTGGCATCCGCAAAGGGATTGAAAAAGCAGTTGCGGCTGCTGTCGAAGAATTAAAAGCCATTTCGAAACCAATCGAAGGCAAAGCTTCCATCGCCCAAGTTGCTGCAATTTCCTCTGCTGACGAAGAAGTCGGCGAATTGATCGCTGAAGCAATGGAACGCGTGGGCAACGATGGCGTTATTACCATTGAAGAATCAAAAGGCTTCTCAACGGAATTGGACGTTGTGGAAGGAATGCAGTTCGACCGTGGCTATGCATCGCCTTACATGGTAACGGATTCCGACAAAATGGAAGCTGTTCTGGATAACCCTTACATCTTAATTACAGACAAGAAGATTTCCAATATCCAGGAAATCCTGCCTGTTCTGGAACAAGTTGTCCAACAAGGCAAACCGTTGTTGCTGATTGCGGAAGATGTTGAAGGGGAAGCTCTTGCAACACTCGTTGTCAACAAACTGCGCGGCACATTCAATGCCGTTGCGGTAAAAGCGCCTGGCTTCGGTGACCGCCGCAAAGCGATGCTCGAAGATATTGCAACCCTGACAGGCGGCGAAGTGATCACAGAAGAACTCGGCCTTGATTTGAAATCTGCAACCATTGACCAACTCGGCCGTGCCGGAAAAGTGGTTGTTACAAAAGAAACAACGACAATCGTTGAAGGGGCAGGCGACTCTGCTGCAATTTCCGCACGTGTAAACCAAATCCGCATGCAATTGGAAGAAACGACTTCCGAATTTGACCGTGAAAAATTACAAGAACGCCTTGCAAAACTGGCCGGCGGCGTAGCGGTCATCAAAGTCGGTGCTGCGACAGAAACCGAATTAAAAGAACGCAAACTGCGCATTGAAGATGCTTTGAACTCTACGCGCGCTGCTGTTGAAGAAGGCATTGTAGCTGGTGGTGGCACGGCGCTGATCAATGTCATCAAGAAAGTTGCTTCCATTCAAGCAGAAGGCGATGTTCAAACAGGCATCAATATCGTTGCACGCGCTTTAGAAGAACCTGTACGCCAAATCGCGGAAAATGCCGGCCTTGAAGGTTCAGTCATTGTCGAACGCCTGAAAAAAGAAGATGTCGGCATTGGTTACAATGCCGCCAATGGAGAATGGGTCAACATGATTGAAGCGGGTATCGTGGACCCGACGAAAGTAACCCGTTCCGCACTTCAAAATGCTGCATCTGTTGCTGCAATGCTGCTTACAACAGAAGCAGTTGTTGCCGACAAACCTGAACCGCCGGCACCTGCAGGCGGCGGCGCCCCTGACATGGGCATGGGCGGCATGATGTAATAAGCGCCTGAAAATGCTGGGATAACGGCTTTTACAGACGTTCAAAACTGTACCATTCCATGTTTCGGTTCATGTTTTAGATCGTTACATTTTTAATGAGGCTCCCGGGAAGTGACCGGGAGCCTCTTTTTTCTGTTTCTCATACACGCTTTGTGTATGCTTACAAATGAACAGGGGTGTTGAAATGGCAAAAGCCGAAAAGAAGGGAAGCGGCATGAGTCCTGTACGGGGTGATTGCGAAATGAAGGGAAGCGTATAAACCGTAAGTAAGATGGTTGCAAAATAGAGGGAAGTGTTTGAGAAAAGTGATTGCGGAATGAAGGCTATGCCCATAAGCCGCTAATGATGGCGGGTGAGGCAAGCGGCAAACGTAAGCGTGGTGGGCGCGAAATGAAGGGCCTGAACAGGTGACAGAAAGAAGGCAAGCCGGTTTTTTTAGGGATGCCGGCCCGGTTATTCCGCGTGTTCACGGAATACCCAGAGCCTTGTGCCAAGAAAATTGACAGCCATCCCTGCCAGTGTGGCAATGATCTTCGCGTATAAAAGCGGCCAGCCCCACTGCTCGTGAAAGAGGAAAAGCAGAAGGGAAGTCAGCGCATAGACAATTAAATTGACGGCGATAAACCGTGAAGCTTCAGCCCATGTTGCTTTTTTTCTTACTTGAAACGTCCAAAACCGGTTCAGCAAATAGCTGTTTGCCATGCCGGCCGTATAAGAACATGCCTGTGCAACCAGATAAGGCACATGGACGGAGGTGAGCAGAAAAAATACGAGAAAATCAACAAGCGTATTTCCGGCGCCGACAATGCAAAACTTAAGAAAAGCGGCATATTGTTTGAGCATGGGTCCAGCAAACCTTTCGTAAGTTGTGTTTTCAAGTTTTCATTGTATCACTGTTTTGGCTTAAGACGAAAGAAGATTTCTCGTTTTTATATAAATTCGTTTCAATGGTATAGCGCGGGCGCCTTTTGACTTCTTTAAAAATTTTGCCGATGTATTCCCCGATCAGCCCCACCGCCATCAACTCTAGGCCGCCAAGGAGCCAAATAGAGATGATCAGGGAAGCCCAACCGGAGACGGTATGGCCGGCAAGCTCCTCTATAAGGGCATAAAGGCCGACAAACGCACTTAAAATAAACGTGACAAACCCGAGGGCCGTCACAAAGCGGACCGGGGTTATGCTGAAAGACGTAATGCCATCCAGGGCAAAAGCGAGCATTTTCTTTAACGGATATTTTGATTCCCCGGCCATCCGCTCTTTTCGGTCGTAATACACTTTCGTAGAAGGAAACCCGAGCAAAGGGATAATCCCGCGCAAAAACAGATTTGCTTCTTTATATTTTAAAAGTTCCTCCAATGTTCTCTTGCTCATCAGCCGGAAATCAGCATGGTTCGGCACGAGCTGAATCCCCATTTTTCCCATCAGCCAGTAGAACCCTTGCGCACTTGTCCGTTTAAACCAAGTGTCCGTTTCCCGGCTGTCGCGGACGCCGTATACAATATCGTAGCCTTGCCAATATTTTTCCATAAAATCCCGAATCGCCCGGATATCGTCCTGCAAATCGGCATCAATGGAGATGACGCAGTCGGAATGCTCACTGGCGACCGTAAGCCCTGCAAGCAGCGCATTCTGGTGCCCGGCATTGCGCGACAGTTTAATGCCTTTTACAAACGGATGGCGGGCCGAAGCGGATTCAATGATCTGCCAGGTTTTGTCGCGGCTCCCGTCATCGACAAACAAGAGCGTGCTGTCTTTTGCAATCAGTTTGGACTGGATCAGAGATTCGAGCACCTCTGACAGCTGCTTCATCGTTTCATGCAATACGGCTTCTTCATTATAACAAGGAACAACAATCGTTAATTTCGGATATTGACTCATTCTACAGCATCTCCTTTACCAGCATGATGCTTACTTTACTTCGTATAAATAAATGGTCCACGCCGAGTCGGCATTGCGGAAAGTTTTTAAAAACCGCAAATGCTCTTTTTCTGCGTTTTGGATCGGGACAGCCGAGAAAATATACCGCCCGCCAAGCTTTTCAAACGCTTTTGTATCGATGGCAAGATGATGGATTTTGACGCCGCTGTTTTTCCGGAATTCATAATGCTTGCCCAGTTCGCTGACAAAAATATAACAGCGGTTCCCCCACTGGTCAAAATACGTTTTTAATTGCGGGCTTTTATCCAGTTCCCCGGCAATGATTTTTCGGAATTTCCTTTTATAAGACAACGGATAATAATTATTGTAAGAATCTAAGGTGTAGAAACCGTTGTACTGGGCAATGGCCGGATGGAGCCCGATACTGGCGACGCGGTAAGCGCTTTTCGGTTTGCCAATATAGCGGCCGATTTCGTGAAACTGGCCCGTCGCGTAAAACTGGTTGAACGAAGGTTTCCCGGCAACACGGTAATAAATTTCAGGATTAAACGCAAACAGGACAATCACCTGGGCGATGAGGCAACATTTTACGAATGCCTTCCACTTTCTGCCGCGTTTCCAAAGAAACCATGCCCCCACTGCAAACATCGTATAAATGATAAGCGGCCGCAAAAAATGAAACCGTGCAAAGTTAAACGTATTCAGCAGGCTGATCTTTTCTTTTAACGGTTCCCATGCCTTGTTGAACCAGAAAGCATACCAGAGCGATAAAACGGCATTTAGCATAAAAAGCTGCACATACCGTTTTTCCTTTTTCCATGCTTTTGTTTTATAAATCAGCCACATGGCGATAAAAGAGAACGGCAGAATGACAAACGTGTGCACGGTCATATCATGTGTATGCCCGAACACATAATTTTTTAGCGCAAGCCGGAGCGTGTGCCAAAAGCCGAGTTTCGAGCTGACAAAATCATTCCGGCTTGTCGGCTCATGGGAAAAGACAAGGGAATACACAAGCCGGTATTCAATCCCTAAATACAGCACCAGCATCCAGCCGATTGCAAAAAAGAACGGCCAGTTGCGCTCCCGTTTCACAAGCACATCCCGTATCCACAAAAGCCCCATCGCCGCCAGAAAAAAGAAGAACCCGAGCACAAAGCTAGAGTAAAAAGGCAAAAGGGTCAGCGCCAGCCACTCTTTCCATGTGGCCTGCCGGTTCCTGATGTTTAAAAAAGCCCAAAGCGCAAGCGGCATCCCCAATGTGCTTAACATGCCGGACGGCCAAAACGGGGTCATCGCAAAAGCAAGAGATACCCATACCCTGATAAAGTAACCGTCCTGCCCTTGCACGAAATGCCGTTTTAGCAACAGGTACATTCCTAAAAAAGCAAAGACTCTTGTAATCGTCTGGCTAAATGTATAAGCGATGACCGGAGGGAACAGGGCGTAAAGCCACTGGATTCCGCTGAATTCCGTCCCGAACGCATTTCGCGGCAACCCGTTCATGATTTGCGGAATCGTTGCATTCAGAGGGCCAAACAGTTCTCCGCTGCGGTCGAGCACCCGGTACCAGGCGATATTCGAATCCAGGTTGTCGTGGACCCGGATATGCATATTGCCGCCAAGAATAAACATTGGCGAAAGGTAGACGGCCAGCATCCATACGGCCAGCCATAAAGCATTTTTTTCATGATTACTGATTTTCATTCCGGTCTGACACCATCCCGTTTCTATTTTTGGATGTATGGTCCCTTCTCCCCATAAGCACGTTTGAATAGACGCGGGCAACCAGGGAAAAGTTCACACAAAAAAATACAGGCAAAAATGATGCGGGGTTTAAATCACCGGCCCGTTATTAATGATATAATAAAACCAGCATAAATTGGCTTTAAAATGCCAGGATGAAGGGAAGAAGCTGCCATGATCATAAAAGATGTGCAAGTGCATTACCGGAACATTCCGCTGCTCGTTCCGTTTAAAACAGCATTGCGGCAAGCCAATGAAATTGACAGCATTGAAGTGGAAATCACACTGGACAATGGCATAAAAGGTACAGGGGCAGCTGCGCCAACTGTTGTCATTACAGGCGATTCAACCGAAAGCATCATGTCTGTTGCGGCAGGGCCTATCAAGGAGGCGCTCTCCGGGCATGATTTGCGTGATTTCCAGGAAGCCCTGAAAAAAGTGCAGCGGTGCTGTACGGGCAACACAAGTGCAAAAGCTGCTGCCGACATTGCCCTTTACGATGCATACAGCAAATGGTTAAACATTCCACTGTATGCCTATCTTGGCGGGCAGAAAAATCTCCGGACTTCCATGACAATCGGAGTGGATACGCCCGAAAAAATGGCATGGGATGCGGAAAAAAGTGTGGAGGCCGGGTTTCATCTGTTGAAAATCAAGGTCGGCACATATCCGGAAATCGATCTCGAACGGATTGAAGCGGTCCGGCGCGCTGTTTCGCCTGATGTCAAACTGCGCCTTGATGCCAATCAGGCGTGGGAACCGAAGCAAGCGGTGCAAATTTTACAAGAGCTGGAAAAAAAGGATTTCGGGATTGAGTTTGTCGAACAGCCGGTACGTGCCGATGATTGGGAAGGGTTAAAGTTTGTAACGGAAAGAACAAAGCTGCCGGTCATGGCAGATGAAAGCCTGTTTTCGGCAAAAGACGCGCTGAAATTGATCGCGGGCCGATTTGCCGACCTTATCAATATTAAGCTGATGAAATGCGGCGGAATTTCTGAAGCGTGGAAAATTGCCGACATTGCAGAAGCAAACGGTGTGAAATGCATGGTTGGCAGCATGATGGAGCCATCACTTTCCGTGGCGGCAGCTGCCCACTTTGCGGCCGCCCATCCGAATGTTGTCTATATGGATCTGGACGCGCCACTCTGGTTGTCTGAAGAACCGGATCATTTAACCTATGACGGCGAGGACGTCCTGCTCTCTGATCAGCCTGGTATCGGTATCGTCCAGCCTGTGTAGGTTATCCATAAACTTCCGGCATGAAACATTTTGCCGGAAGCCATCTTTCGTGTACAATAAGGATAATTTAAAATGAACGGAGGATCCATATGGGTGCCCGAAAAGCGTTAATCAATATTGATTATACCAATGACTTCGTAGCTGACGACGGCCGGTTGACATGCGGCAAACCGGGGCAGCAGATTGAAGAAAACATTGTGGCGCTTACGAAGTCATTCCTTGAAAACGGCGATTACGTGGTCTTCGCAATCGACTGCCATGAACAAGATGATCCTTATCATCCGGAAACGAAATTGTTCCCTCCCCATAATCTCAAAGGCACACCCGGGCGCGACCTGTACGGGAAACTGCAGCCGCTTTTTACAGCGTGGAAAGGGAAGAAAAACGTTCATGTGATCGATAAAACCCGCTACAGCGCTTTTTGCGGGACGGATCTGGAGCTGCGGCTGCGGGAACGGGGCATAGAAGAAATCCATTTATGCGGGGTATGCACAGACATTTGCGTGCTGCATACGGCAGTGGATGCTTACAATAAAGGATTCAAGCTGGTGGTCCACGAAAACGCGGTGGCAAGTTTTAATCCGGACGGGCACAAATGGGCATTAAGCCATTTTAAAGGTTCGCTCGGAGCGGAAGTGCGGTAAACCCATTAGGTAGGAGTGATTCGAGAGCATGCGTTTTAAAGATGACAGTTTAGCGCTTCACACAGACTTATACCAAATCAACATGGCGCAGGCCTATTGGAAAGACGGTATCCACAACCGGAAAGCGGTGTTCGAAGCATTTTTCAGAAAAATACCGTTCGGAAATGGCTACGCCATCTTTGCGGGGCTTGAGCGAATTGTGGATTATTTGAACCACTTTCACTTCACTGAAGAAGATATTGCCTATTTGCGCAGCACCGGCCATTACAGCGAGGATTTTTTGCAGTACTTGTCAGAAATGCGCTTCACCGGAACGTTGCGCTCCGTCCGCGAAGGGGAACTCGTTTTTGGCAACGAACCGCTGATCCAGGTGGAAACGTCTTTGGCTGAAGCACAAATCATCGAAACCGCCATTTTAAATATCATCAATTACCAGACGCTGATTGCGACAAAGGCTGCGAGAATCCGGTCAGTCGCCGGTGATGATGCTGCCTTGTTCGAATTTGGTTCAAGGCGCGCCCATGAACTGGATGCTTCCGTGTGGGGAACGCGAGCGGCTTACATCGGCGGATTTGACGGAACAAGTAATGTCCGGGCCGGGAAAGTGTTCGGCATGCCGACGAGTGGCACGCACGCCCATGCGATGGTACAGGCATACCGGGATGATTACACCGCTTTTAAAAAATACGCGGAAACGTATAAGAACTGCATTTTTCTTGTCGATACATATGATACACTGGGTTCGGGCGTGCCGAACGCCATCAAAGTGGCAAAAGAATTTGGCGATAAAATCAATTTTCTTGGTATCCGCCTGGACAGCGGCGACATGGCTTTTTTATCGAAAAAGGCACGGGAAATGCTCGACGAAGCCGGATTTACGGATGCGAAAATTTTTGCATCCAGTGATTTGGATGAATATACGATTTTCCATTTAAAAGCCCAGGGTGCGAAAATTGATGCATGGGGCGTTGGGACGAAACTGATTACGGCATTTGACCAGCCGGCGCTCGGTGCGGTATATAAAATGGTATCCATCGAAGACGGGAACGGGGAAATGCAGGATACGATTAAAATTTCAAGCAATGCCGAAAAAGTGACAACACCGGGGCTGAAAAAAGTATTCCGTATTTTAAACAAACGGACAAACAAGCTGGAGGGCGACTATATTGCCATGCAGGACGAAAATCCGGCAGCGGAAAAGCGGCTGAAGATGTTTCATCCTGTCCATACCTTTATCAGCAAATATGTCACAAACTTTGAAGCCATCAATATCCATGAAACCATCTATGAAAAGGGGCGGCTCGTATACGAACTTCCGCCGCTGGATGCGATCAAACAATATGCGAGAGATAATTTGGACCTGTTGTGGGACGAATATAAACGCATTCTCAATCCTGAAGAATACCCGGTCGATTTGAGCCAAAAATGCTGGGACAACAAAATGCGCAATATAGAAGAAGTGCGGCAAAAAGTGATTCGGCTTGAAGAAGATTAAATGATGATGGTGGTTTTTTCCATCTGTTTTGTGGCAAAAGAACAATATATAAAATGAACAAAATATCGCGGCTCTGTTGCCTGCTGTAAAAAGTAACCATTATGCAAATGGCGACCGGGCTTGATGTAAATCCTTACGTTCATTTTATATAGATGCGGATAAGGAGGATAAAAAAATGGACGCAATGCAAAAAAGAATTGTGGAAGAAATGAAAGTAAAACCGGTCATTGACCCGAAAGAAGAAATCCGTAAAAGTGTTGATTTTTTAAAAAGTTATTTAAAAAAATACCCGTTCCTGAAAGGATTCGTGCTTGGTTTATCGGGCGGCCAGGATTCCACTTTGACAGGGAAGCTTGCGCAGATCGCCATCAACGAAATGAAAGAAGAAACCGGCAACCAGGAATACAAGTTTATTGCAGTACGCCTTCCTTACGGCGAACAGAAAGATGCGGATGATGTGGAACTGGCCGCCCAGTTTATCCAGCCGGACAAGGACATCACCGTGAACATCAAGCCGGCCGTTGATGCCAGCGAAGCGTCCCTGGAAAAAGCGGGCATCGTCCTTTCCGACTATGCGAAAGGAAATGAAAAAGCGCGTGAAAGAATGAAAGTCCAGTATAGCATTGCTGCGATGGAAAATTGTGTCGTGCTCGGTACCGACCATTCAGCTGAAAATGTGACCGGATTTTATACAAAATATGGCGACGGCGGCTCGGACCTTGTTCCGATTTTCAGGTTAAACAAGCGTCAAGGCAAAATGCTTTTGAAAGAACTCGGCTGTCCGGAACGGCTCTATTTAAAAACGCCGACAGCTGATCTTGAAGACGATCGTCCGCAGCTTGCCGATGAAGTGGCATTAGGGGTAACCTATGATGACATTGATGATTACCTGGAAGGCAAAGAAATTTCCCCGAAAGCAAAAGCCACCATCGAGTCCTGGTATTTAAAAGGACAGCACAAACGCCATATGCCGATTACGATTTTTGATGATTTTTGGAAATAATGATAAAGCCGGGCTCCCAGCGCGGAGGAACCCGGCAAAATTTTGGCCGCAAGTTCACAAGGGCGGTTGGCTCTATGGTAGAACGAGCAAAAGTTAGGCCCTAGGTTCGCGTAGAAGGTTTCTACATTAAGGAAGCACGCAAAACTCCGATGAAAAGTTCACGTAGAGGGTTTCTACGTGAAGGAACGGGGCAAAAATCCGGTGAAAAGTGCACGTAGAACGATTCTACGTTAAGGAACGAGGCAAAATTCCGATGAAAAGTGCACCTAGAGCGCCTCTATGTTAAGGAAGCGTGCAAAATGCCGATGCAAAGTTCACGTAGAGTGCTTCTACGTTAAGGAACGAGGCAAAAATCCGGTGATAAATTCACATAGAGCGCCTCTATGTTAAGGAAGCGCGCAAAATTCCGATGCAAAGTTCACGTAGAGTGCTTCTACGTTAAGGAACGGGGCAAAAATCCGGTGAAAAGTGCACGTAGAGTGCTTCTACGTTAAGGAATGAGGCAAAACTCCGATGAAAAGTGCACATAGAGCGCCTCTACGTTAAGGAAGCGCGCAAAATTCCGATGAAAAGTTCACATAGAACGCTTCTACGTTAAGGAACGAACCAAAATTCCGATGAAAAGTGAACGTACTACAGCTGTAAGTAAAGAATCCCGGCAAACATCAGCCGGAAAGTGAATATGGTGTGGCTTTTAAGGCACAAACCCGGCGGAAATCTGCCAAAATATAAATGCTGTATACTGAGGATAACCGACGCAGGCAGTTTCACATTTTTAAAAAAGCCGAGCCGGAATCCTGCTTTAAAGATCAGATTTCGTTTCTAGATAAAAGTACATGGGGGAAAATCAATGGCAAAAACATTCGATGTGAAAGATATAGAAAAAATTGTGGTTTTGGATTTTGGCAGCCAGTATAACCAGCTGATTACACGCCGGATCCGCGAATTTGGCGTATTCAGCGAACTCCATCCGCACACTTTGACAGCGGCAGAGATCAAGGCCATGAACCCGAAAGGCATTATTTTCTCGGGCGGCCCGAACAGCGTCTATGACCAAAACGCATTCCATGTCGATGAAGACATTTTTAATCTTGGCGTGCCGATTCTGGGAATATGCTACGGCATGCAGCTTATGGCAAAAAAATATGGCGGCAAAGTTGAACCCGCCAGTCAGCGTGAATACGGAAAAGCAACGATTCATGTCGAAAACGGGGGCCGGTTATTTGACGGGCTTCCGGAAGATCAGGTGGTCTGGATGAGCCACGGGGATCTTGTGACGGAAGTACCGGCCGGATTTACGGTAGATGCAAGCAGTGACCACTGCCCGATTTCTGCAATGAGCAACACGGACAAACATTTGTATGCCGTCCAGTTCCATCCGGAAGTACGCCATTCTGTTTACGGCAATGAACTTTTGCGCAATTTTGCTTTTAAAATTTGCGGCTGCAGCGGAACTTGGTCAATGGAAAACTACATCGAAATGGAAATTGAAAAAATCCGGCAAACGGTAGGGAACAAGAAAGTGCTGTGCGCCTTAAGCGGCGGGGTTGACTCTTCCGTTGTCGCGGTATTGATCCATAAAGCGATCGGCGACCAGCTCACGTGTATTTTTGTGGACCACGGTCTTTTGCGTAAAGGCGAAGCAGAGAGTGTGATGAAAACTTTCTCAGAAGGCTTTAATATGAACGTCATTAAAGTCGACGCGAAAGAACGGTTCCTGAAAAAATTGAAAGGTGTTTCCGACCCGGAACAAAAGCGGAAAATCATCGGAAATGAATTTATTTATGTCTTTGATGATGAAGCGGCAAAACTCGAAGGGATTGATTTTCTTGCCCAGGGAACGTTGTATACCGATGTCATCGAAAGCGGGACAACGACTGCCCAGACAATCAAGTCGCACCACAATGTCGGCGGTCTGCCGGAAGACATGCAGTTTACGTTAATTGAACCGCTGAATACATTATTTAAAGACGAAGTGCGCGCAGTCGGCACTGAACTCGGCATTCCGGACGAAATTGTCTGGCGCCAGCCGTTCCCGGGCCCGGGTCTCGGCATCCGCGTGCTGGGCGAGATTACGGAAGAAAAACTCGAGATGGTGCGCGAATCTGATTTTATTTTGCGCGAAGAAATCAAAAAAGCCGGCCTCGACCGCGATATCTGGCAGTATTTTACGGTATTGCCGAACATCCGCAGCGTTGGTGTCATGGGCGATGCGCGCACGTATGATTACACCATCGGCATCCGTGCTGTCACATCCATCGACGGCATGACTTCTGACTGGGCGCGCATTCCGTGGGAAGTGCTCGAAAAAATTTCCACCCGCATCGTCAACGAAGTCCCGCACGTCAACCGCGTCGTGTATGATATTACAAGCAAACCGCCCGCTACGATTGAGTGGGAGTAGGAACAGGAAAACGGCGATCCTAGGAATATTAAGGGATCGCTGTTTTTTTCTATGTCAGCTCAATTAAATAGCGAAAGCATTCTTTTAACTTGATTTCACCACCAGTTATTTCACTATACTTTTTCAGTTGGGGTTTTCAATATATTTCTCAAAAATTAATTCAAAATGGTCTGCTGCCCCAAACCCGGAAATAGGAGGGGCAAATATTTGAACCAACCCCCAACCTTCCGATGCATTTTCCTCTATAATTTGTCTGTAGTCGACTTCCGGTTGTCCTTTCCACCGATTGATTTTTATCTTAACAAATTTATAACGGTACATTATTCTTCCTAAAATTTGTAAAAAATGATTTATTTTGTTTTTCGAAGCAAATATACTTGTACTCCAGCATAAATGGCACAACCAATCATAAGAATTGGAAATTCTATTCCAGTGCTTTTGGTTTTAAACCAATCCACAAGGGACCATATGAGTAAAACCAAAGTATAGTAGCTAAATGCTAGTCTTGCTGCTTTTCCGGAATGATCCTTTTCCATTTCATCCATTTTTCTCATTTTCATCTTTCCTTTTAATAGTTTTATTTATCGAATCAAAAATAAACAATTCATCTATCCTTACTTCTAAAATTTGTGAGATGAGTACCGCTAAACGAAGAGAAGGGTCATATTTGCTATTCTCAATAGCATTTATGGTTTGTCGTGTGACATTACATTTTTTTGCCAACTCTTCCTGCGACATCTGCTTCTTTTTCCTGTATTTTTTAATGTTATTTTGCATATAATCACCAATTAGTGTAAAAAATTTTTTACATCTGTGCTGGCATTATTGTATCCCCTTACAAACAAAATGTCAAATATTTTTTACACAATAATTTCTAAAGCATCTTAATTTACATTTTATTAAATATTATTTATTTTTCGGATATGAAAATATAATATAGAGATTGCTAGGGGGATTGGTGGCCATACAGTAATAAAAATGAAGGGAGGGATACAGATGCAATTATTGTTGAAAGGTCAACTTCTTAAATCATAAAGTTCAAAGGCAGTTATGGTTTTAGTTGCCGCTACAGCTGTTACTTTAGCCATTCTAATTTTTAAAAGATGGATGTAATTGAAATTCTGCATCGTGCAGAGATGATTGCACCGAGATGGGTTGTAAACGTAATTAATGCTACTGGTTCTGTATTAGCCATTGTTACTCTGCTGAGAGGATGGTCTGCCCATTGCAGTTCTTGAACAATTAATAGATTTGAGGTGAAAAAATGCTTGATATTCAAAAATGGAAGGGAAATCCCTGGTTAGTGTTGACGATTCTTTCGTTTGGTTTTTTTATGACTCAATTGGATTTACAAATTGTTAACATTGCGATTCCGAATTTAATGGAAACATTACATGCATCCATTAATGAGGCGCTATGGGTTCTAAATATATACATATTGGTGCTTGCCGTTTTTTTAATTACGGCCGGCCGTTTTGGCGATCTATTTGGTATACGACAATTGTTTTCAATTGGAATTGTCCTTTTTACCATCTCTAGTTTGTTATGCGGACTTTCCACAAGCCCTTTGGAACTCATTGTATTTAGGGCTATAGAAGGACTTGGTGCAGCTCTGCTTTTACCGCAGACAATGACATTTATTATACGATTATTTCCTTCCGAGCGTCGTGGAACGGCCCTTGGAATATGGGGAATGGTAGGTGGAGTTGCTGCTGTTGCAGGTCCGAGTTTAGGCGGATTCATAGTCAGTGTGTTAGGCTGGCGCTGGATTTTTTATATAAATGTTCCAATCGGAGTATTGATCTTTATATTCACTTATCTATTTGTCCCGGAAATCCGAAATTCAGCAAAACAACAGCTTGACTTGATGGGGGTTCTCTTGGTTTCTTTATCGTGTTTATTTTTAACCTATGGATTAATTGAAGGCCAACACTTTAAATGGTCCATGTACATTGTCGGCATTCTTATTATTTCCGTAGTTATCTTTATCATATTCTATGTTCAACAAAAATTGCGTCATAAGCGGGATCCGTTAATTCCATTTGCTTTGTTTGAAGATCGTAATTACACGTTAATGAATGTGGTAGGAGTCTTTTTTTCTATTGGCGTCCTTGGGTTAATGCTGCTTCTCTCGATATATTTTCAGTCCATTTTGGGATATGATGCATTTAGGGCGGGACTTACGTTAGTTCCTGCATCACTTATTTCCATGTGTGTATCTCCATTTGCCGGAAAATTTTCAAATAAAATAGATGGGAAATACCTTGTGCTTGCAGGATTAGCGCTGACCCTGATCGGGATGATATGGGTTATTTTTATCATGAATGGCCATAACTATTGGGTGCAATTTATGTTGTCGATGGTGATTACTGGGTTTGGAAACGGGTTATTAATTTCACCGACGGCAGCAGTTGCCGTGAAAGAAGTGAAGGATGAAGTTGCAGGTGCAGCATCCGGGGTGATGAATACTGTCCGCCAATTGGGAACAGTTGGAGGCAGTGCGGCTGTTGGGGCTTTATTACAAAATAGAATTTCTGCCATGAATCATGGTTCGGAATTTGAATCGGTCTTTGATATTTCAACAAAATTTGGCGGCCATTTAAGTGGTTATTTAACAGCATTGCGTGAAAGTTTATTATTGCCGATGGCTGCTATTGCTTTGGCTTGTATAGCATGCGCTTTTGTACGAAAGAATGCAAAGCGACTTTCAACCAACGAAGTAAAATAAATTTTCTTTATATTTAATTATGCTATGTATAGGTGAACCTCCCAGTGTGAGATGTTAATCCTAAAACTATTTTAACCCACTGAGGGTGCGGTTCACCTGTTTTTGTTTCTTTGGGGGGCCAAAGTTGGGGCGTCCATACAAAACGGAAGAAAAACCTTAGAACGTGTTGCAGGACAGGATACCTCTGAACGTAGCGCCGCTGAAGGAAGATTTTTGCGAAGGTAAGCACAGGTGCGGGTTAAGCCTTATTCGAACATGCTTTCAGGAGACCAGTGAAACAGTAGTAGCCCTTCAGTTTCTCAAAATGAATCTGGAGGGAAACCTCAGGGCTATTTTTGAAATATTTGCACTTTACTATTTTATATTTTAAAACTGGGCTTGTATCTGATTCGTTCAGCAAGCTCCAATTATTTATTTTTTGATCCGGTCTTAAAAAAAACAACATAGATTAATAACAATAGAAAGAACAAAGCTTGAATGATTTTTGTTACAATATGTATTTCAGGATTGAAATTTAAATCAAAAAGGATATTGGCAATAACATATACTCCTGTTATGATTATCAATGATTTTAAGAACCACTCCATAGAATACCCACTCCTATATCCTTATTCTCTCAAAGTAATAAGGTTACCAATGCTCTTGCAGCTGTTCCAGCTAACCAACTAGGTACACCCATATTTTTTAATTGAGTTGTTAGTGCATTCGTTATTGTGCCCTCAAAGTCTACCACAATATTAAGGGTCTTCATTACAAATTCGTAACTTAAATATTTTTTCAGGGTACTTTTCGAGCCTTTTGAAATAGGCAGTTTATTAACATAATTCCTTACAGTTCTATCCCATGAGATTCTACCAATTTTTTTGAGTTTTTTTATCATGGACTTTGCCGCTACTTTAGCTGCTTTCGATTTCACGCCAAATGTTGTAACAACATGGTTTTCAGTGTCTTCTCCAGATAAACTTGATTGAATCCCATTTACAATGTCTGTCTCAGCAATTCCATGAGCTTGCAATTCATTTTGTAACTTTAATAAGTTTTGAGTTTCAGTATTTGTTAAATGAACATTTTCTTGCTGATTAGATACTTCTGCTGCTTTTATATGAGTTGTAAAAGGAACAGACACACTAAACAAAATAGAACTCGCAACTGTGACATGAATAATTTGCTTTTTCATTATATCCCCTACCTATTTAGTTTTATTGCTTCATAACACAGTTTATTATATCTCAGGTTTACGGGTATTTCATTAAGTATTGCATTTAATGTTGCAATTTAGGCACCTAAAAAGTTTTATGAATACACAAAAATCTGCTTGACGTTTACAAGGAAGCATTTATAATGATAAATGGATGTATAAATGATAATGATTTTCATTATCATTAGAAGCAAAAAGGAGGTGTTTTTTTGAAAGGGACGAGCAACGGTGTAATCGGGAAAATTTATTATCCTGTTATCTTTCTCCTTATCTGTATGATTGCGTTTTCCGCCATTTATTCGGTTTCAATTGGAACGGTCCACATACCAATTGAAAAATCAATGAATGTTTTGCTGCACGTCCTGACAAATGGCAAAATGGGGCACATTAAAGGGATGGAAAACTCCTCCTATTTTAATATCATTTATCAAATCAGAATGCCCAGAGTTATTTTTGCTTTATTGATTGGGATGGGCCTTTCTTTGTGCGGGATTGTGATGCAAGCAGTTGTGCAAAACCCGCTCGCTGATCCATATATTATCGGGATTTCTTCAGGAGGAACGCTTGGTGCGACCATTGTCATTTTGATCGGGTTTGGAAGCAATGCCTTGTTTGGCACATTTAGCATTGCATTTGGCGCTTTTATGGGTGCGATGGCAACATCCGTAGCAGTATTGCTTTTGTCAAGTGTTGGCGGAAAAGCAACATCTGTAAAACTGGTATTGTCAGGCGTCGTTGTCGGAGCATTGTGCAGTTCTTTTTCCAGCCTTGTGATTTACTTTGCCAACAATGCAGAAGGGATTAAAGACGTTACGTTCTGGACAATGGGAAGCCTTGCATCGGCGAGCTGGGAAAAGGTGCCGGTTTTGTCTGTTGTGGTCCTGATCGGCTCTTTGATTTTTCTTTTTCAGCACCGTGTGTTAAATACGATGCTACTCGGTGATGAGTCTGCCGTCACATTGGGCATTCATTTAAGTTTATTCCGCAAGCTCTACATGGTGGTCACAGCATTGATAACGGGTACGATGGTTGCTTATGCCGGCACAATCGGATTTGTTGGTCTGATCATTCCGCATATTTGCCGGGGTATTTTCGGCGCAGATCACAAACAGCTGCTTCCGGCAACAATCCTTTCAGGGGGGCTCTTTTTAATATGGGCGGACATTTTGTCCCGAATTCTAATCCAAAATGTAGAATTGCCCATCGGCATCATTACATCAGTGATCGGCTCCCCACTCTTTATCTATATGATTGTGAAAAAAGGCTATCAATTTGGAGGTTGAGGGAAGTGGATTTAACGGCGGAAAAGCTGCAAGTAAAAAGAGGCAGGAAAGAGATCATCAAAAACATGTCCGTGTTTGTCAAAGATAAACAGTTTGTCGGTTTAGTAGGCCCGAATGGATGCGGGAAGTCAACTTTGCTCAAAAGTATCTATAAAAGTCTTGTGCCGCAAAATGGGAGCGTTTTTTTAGATGACCTTAATGTACTGAAAAGCTCGGCAAAAAAAGTTTCAAGGCATTTAGGCGTAGTAGGGCAGTTCAATGAAATGAATTTTGATTTAACAGTCGAGCAAATGGTGCTGTTGGGGCGGACACCGCACAAGAAGTTACTGGAATCGGACCAGCCGGACGATTACAAAATTGTTGAAGAGGCATTAAGGAAAACGCAATTGCTTGAATATAAAACACGCAGCTATTTGTCATTATCAGGCGGGGAAAAGCAACGGGTGATTCTTGCCCGTGCCATAGCCCAACAGCCGGACTTAATGATTCTCGATGAACCGACCAACCATTTGGATATTCGCCATCAAATCGAAATTCTTTCCTGTGTCAAGCAGTTTGGCATTAGTGTGCTGGCGGCTCTCCATGATTTGGATCTGGCTGTCGCCTATTGCGATTATTTATATGCCGTGAAAGGCGGAGAAGTATATGCACATGGAAAACCGGAAGAAGTGCTGACCTCGGAATTAATTGAGGAATTGTATGAAATCAAATGTCAAACTTATGTGAATCCTGTGACCAACCGGCTTGGATTTGCATACGAACTTTAAGGAGGATGGACAGACATGAAAAAAGGAATCTTTGCCGGTTGCCTCATCGCACTGCTTGTCCTTGCGGGTTGCGGGAACAGGGAAACGACCGGGTCGGAAAAAAATATGAAAAGCAAGTCGAATTATCCGCTGACGATTCATAATTATACAAAAGCAGAGGGCGGCACTACATATAAGAAAAAGGATCAGGTATTCAAGGAAGCCCCGAAACGGGTGATGGTTACGACAAGAACGGCGGCGGAACTGCTCCTTCATCTTGGCCTGAAAGATAAGATTGTCGGGGTAGGCGGGAATTTTGGCGCCCCGGACAAATCGGTTGAAAAAGACTATGCTTCATTAAAGATACTCAGTAATTCGTATGTCGGAAAAGAAGCGGCGCTTGGGACAAACCCGGACTTAATTGTCAGTCGCGGCGGCTTATTCGATAATGCCGACTGGGGTGTCGGAACGGTTGATTCTCTGAATGATATGGGGATTCATACCTATATTCTTGAATCATCCATTCCGGGCGGGACCTATGACTCAATATATAAAGATATTGACAATCTCGGAAAAATTTTTAATGTCCAGGAAAAAGCAAAACTATTTTCCAACAAATTAAAGGCGCGCCAGAAGAAGATTACATCGGAACTGTCAGGCATTCATGAAACGAAGACATTCGCCTATTTACACATGTCCGATCCGAAAGAAATCAACATCTACTCTGCTTATAATGAAACTTTTTTCAATAATGCTTTTGGTATGTTAAAACTCAAAAACATATTTCAAAATGTGCGGGGGACTGTTAGTGTAGAGCAATTAGTAAAAGCCAATCCCGATGTATTGATTGTACTGAATTGGGAAAACAATGCCGATAAGGTCAAAAAGGCTCTTTATGAAAATCCCAAATTATCGAGTATGAAAGCAATCAAAAATAAGCAAGTTTACGCGATGGATTATAATGAGCTTTTCGGCTACAGCTACAACACACTCGATGGAATAGAACAACTGGCAAAGGAAATGTACCCTGATCAATTTAAATAGGTTTTTCTCCGTAACCCAAAGTTGGGAAACAAGGGAAGAACATTAGCCCATATGATTACGATGCATGCATTTTGTAATTTCCAGCATCCTATAGTTAAAACCAAAAATGATGGTGGAAAGGAAACGATACAGGATGGGTGCAATCAAGCATAATGGGTATACCTTTGAACCGGAGTTCAGTGTGGTCAGCCAAACCGGTGCCATTCATGTTTATCATGGAGAAAAATTTATTGAAGAAATCCGATTCGAATTTAATGGTGACTATCCCCAGCATGATTTAATAGAAGAATTGGTAAATCATTATCTGCATGAAAAACATCTCTAGTTCGTCAAAACGAAACCCAATTTACCTGAATCCATACAGGCAAATTGGGTTTTTCCTTACTGCACTCTGCCAGGCATTACCCTATTCTTCCAGGATCAGATGAACGTTCAGTTCCTGCATTTTTGTGATGATTTCTCTTTGCGTCAATTGTCCGGGGTTAAATTCAATTTTGATCTCTCTGTCATTTGTATCAGACAATACGCGCTCAATCCCGTCCATCTTTTTCAATTCATGCTCGATCAACTGAATTTGGGATGGATCGGTTGCATTTTTGGCGTAAACGGTCATATTTTCCATAATATTCCTCCTTCAATAAGGTGCCATTATGATTGATTATACCCTTTAAAAGAATTTTTTAGCTGCCCATTAAGAAATATAACCGTGCTATATCCCCCACACGGCCATGTTTGCCCAGCTCCCGCATACCGGCGGATCGGGGCCATCCATTCTGCCGTTCCGAGCATAGAGCATTAACGTTATTTTTTCGCCTGAATACATTAAGGAAAATGGATAAAGAGGTGTAATCATGGATTCAAAATCTTCTTATTATGGATCAGAAATCAAGTGTGAAGAAGTCTCGAACACATTTCCGCCCCAGCACCAGACGAGGCAGCCGGGATTTGAATATTTGATGATTCCCCGGCCTGTTTATGACAACCCCCATTATATTGGAACCGGGAAACTGAGCAACAAGGTTGCGATCATTAGTGGGGGTGACAGCGGAATTGGCAGGGCTGTAGCAGTGGCTTTTGCAAAAGAAGGAGCAGATATCGTCATTGCTTATTTTGATGAACATGAAGACGCCATGGAAACGAAGCAGGCCATTGAGCATTTGGGACAGCGTTGCCTTTTGATTCCAGGAGATTTACGCAACAAAAATCACTGTCAGTATGTCATTGCCTGCACCCTTGAAACATTCGGAAAAATAGATGTTCTTGTCAATAACTTAGCGGTTCAATTTGTTCAAAACCGGTTTTTGGATATTAGCGACGAACAGTGGCATACGACGTTTGATACAAATTTGCATCCGTTTTTTTACATGACAAAGGCCGCACTTCCTTATATGGCTGAAGGAAGCAGCATTATCAACACTGCATCGATTAACGCCTATATCGGCCGGAAAGATTTGATTGATTATACAGCTACGAAAGGGGCAATCGTCAGCTTTACGCGCGCGCTTGCCAATAACATCGTTGACCAGGGGATCAGGGTGAATGCTGTAGCCCCGGGCCCAATCTGGACACCGCTTATTCCTGCGACTTTTTCTCCAGATATGGTAAAAACGTTTGGAAATAACGTACCAATGAAACGTGCAGGCCAGCCTTATGAACTGGCTCCTGTCTATGTGTTGCTTGCTTCAAACGACGGTTCTTATATCACAGGCCAGACTATTCATGTGAACGGGGGCGGTTTTGTCGCTTCATAACCGGGGTTTGTTTTTGTCCGTATCCTAAAAAACCTGCTGCCAAATGGGTTAACCTCCGTTTTGCTACGCTGTAGCTTTTTTACATGCAGAACCAGTGCCCAAACCCTATTCGGTAAGTCCGGATGGGGAAAAAGACGTAAGCGCGATGAGGCAATTCGTTACAGGATGGTAATCTGTTTTGGGCGGCGGGCTTTTTATATTGCTGTAACGGCGGTTGCACGGATTAAGCAGTTGATACCAGCCGCCTCTTTGTTGATCAACAAAATAGGTCCAGCAATAGGTAAACAGATCACGATACAGTTGCAAGGCATTGCGGTCAGATGCGGCCAGCAGGGATGATGCACCGATCGCTTCAGCCATGACCCAGTAATATTTATCACAATCGATCATACGCCCGCCTGGAGCCATGCTGAAAAAAATGCCTCCATTTTTCCGGTCCAAGCCTATGTGAATAGCGGATTGGAATAAAGATTGTGCCAACGGTTTCCGCCAATTGCCGGGAGCAAGCCGATCTAATAACAGCAACAGCTTGCTCCATTCAATCGAATGGCCGAAAATAAAGCCATAAGGCCGAAGCTCACTTTTCGTAATGCCGTAATTGTACGTCCAATCGATTGTCCAATCTTCATGATAGTGCTCCCAAATCAGTCCTCCTGATTGGGGAAGTAGACGAAACATGACCGACTCGGCAATGCGTTCTGCTCTTTCAAGATATCGCTTGTTGCCGGTTGCTTCATATGCTGTCATCATCGCTTCGCACAGATGCATATTGGCATTCTGTCCGCGGTAAGGGGATACTTCTGACCAGTCGGCTGAGATTTCATCAACATACAGCCCCTCATTTTCCCTCCAAAAATGGCGTTCCAATACTTCAAATGTCTCCGCAATCATCGGAAAAGCAGATGATATGCCTGCTTTCGCTGCCATCGCTGCGGCTAACAAAACAAAGGCATGGCCATATGCTCTTTTCACTGAATGGGATACAGACTGGCCCTTTAATTCCCAATAATACCCGCCGTGTTTGTGGTCGCGCTGGTGACGTTGCAAGAACGAAATGCCGTGTTCCGCCAGTTCCCGGTACGCTTGGCCGGGCTCCAGCAACGCCGCCACACTGAAAATAAACACAAACCTTGCCTGGCCTACAAGTTGTCTCGTTTCATAATCGCATACTGTGCCGTCATCAAGAAAGCAGTTGATATATCCGCCGGACACTTTGTCTATACAGCGCGGTGCATAAAAGTTTATCGTATCCAGAATATGCTGTTTCAGAAAACGGGTGGATGTAAAATCCGGCAATTTTTGCTCCATCTTCGCATCACTCCTTATAAAAAGTACTTTATGATCCGCTTCCGGCAAATATGAGAGCAGCAAACGGCAATAAGCAGGGGCTTTGCTGCTGGTCCAATACCGGAACCCGCAAAATATGGAGGCGTACTTTGAGGGGGCTTTTTGTAGAACCCGTAAAAGCAAACCTGGGCTGGGAAAATTTGTGCTGCCCTTTTTTGATGTATAACACTTGAAAATGGGGCGGAATATTACTATAATTAATCCCATAAATTTAGTGAGGATTAAAGGGGGAGTTTTATGCTTTTAACAGGGTTAATTTGCGGGGCATTGCTCGGCTTTGTGATGCAAAGGGGCAGGTTTTGCCTGACGGGCGGCTTCCGTGATATGTATATTGCAAAAGACAATCGCATGTTTTACGCGCTGTTAATTGCGATCGCCGTTCAAAGCATCGGAGTTTACGCACTTATTCAGCTTGGCATGATCAAATATGCTGCAGGCACATTCCCGTGGGTTGCTGCTATCATTGGTTCATATATTTTCGGGATAGGGATTGTCATGGCCGGCGGCTGCGCAACCGGGACATGGTACCGTGCCGGCGAAGGGCTTTTGGGCAGCTGGATCGCGCTCTTTGGCTACATGGTCATGAGTGCCGTGATGAAATCCGGCGTGCTTTTACCGGTAACCACTTCCCTTCAGTCCGTACAGCTTCCGAAAAACGCGATTGCAGATACACTGGGGATTAACATTTGGATCATTATCGCAGTCTTTTCCCTGATTGTACTGACCATTTTAATCAGGGAAATGCGGAAGCCGAAAGTGGCGGTTCCGGCGATGAAGGCAAAACGCAAAGGGCTTGCGCATCTTTTGTTTGAAAAACGCTGGCACCCGTTTTTTACAGCAGTACTTATCGGACTTATTGCGATTTTAGCGTGGCCTTTAAGCGAAGCAACCGGAAGAATGGATGGCCTCGGGATTACAACGCCGACTGCCAATCTTCTGCAGTTCCTTGTAACGGGTGACCAAACATTTGTAAACTGGGGCGTTTTTCTCGTGCTCGGCATTTTTCTCGGTTCTTTTATCGCCGCAAAAGCGAGCCGCGAATTTCGTTTTAGAATGCCGGATGCAAAAACGGGTATCCGCAGTTTCTTTGGCGGTATTTTGATGGGATTCGGCGCCAGTGTCGCAGGCGGCTGTTCGATCGGCAACGGCCTCGTCAAAACGGCAATGATGACATGGCAGGGCTGGTTTGCACTGCTGTTTATGATATTTGGCGCATGGACGGCTTCCTATTTCATGTTTGTCCGCCCGCAAACAAAGCGCCAAAAAACCGCGGCGAAAACGGCTGTCACCACTGCATAAGGAGGAATGGAAGATGGAAAAAGTATTGGAAGTCATGGGCCAGGTTTGCCCATTCCCGTTAATCGAAGCAAAAAAAGCCATTGAAGAAATTCAGCCGGGAGATGACCTTGTCATCCATTTTGACTGCACGCAAGCAACGGAAAGTATCCCGCGCTGGGCAGCTGAAGCAGGCCACACTGTCACAAACTTTGAACAACTTGATGAAGCAGCATGGACGATCACAGTCCGGAAAAAATAAATCTTGATTTCTAACGCAGGCTGTCTCACAAGGGGCAGCCTGTTTTTCGGTGCGCCGTGCATGGCTGCTTGGCGCTCGCCGATGAAATTTGAGCAAGGAGAAAGCTTGGCTACCGATGCTCGACAGGCTTGTAGTGGGTCTCAAGAAGGCTGGTTTATAAAATCTGCGGCGTTTTCCATGGGTAACGTCTATTTTCACGGAAATCAGCGGAGACATCTGAAATATAGTCGCGTTTTCACACCCATCTACGTTTTGGATCAAAAGACGAAAAATTTTGAAATCATCATTTTTGTCGAATTGGTGTTCCCTTCATTTCAAAAATGTTGTATAATAAAAACGGAATAGTTTTAATACTTGAAAAGGGGGAATGGGATGGATAAGCGGACTGGGCGCAATGAATATGACCGTCATTGGAAGCGGGTCATTCATTCGCTGTTTGAAGATTTTGTTGCGTTTTTTTCACCAGGCTTGTATGAGATGATCGATTGGGACAAGCCACCTGACGACCTGGATAAGGAATTCCAAAGGCTGAATCCGGACGGCAAAAGCCGAGACCGGGAAGCAGACGGGCTTTTTAAAGTGTATTTGAAAGATGGTAGCGAACAGTGGATACTTGTCCATATCGAAGTGCAGGGGTGGAAAGATACTGATTTTGCAGAAAGAATGTTTCAATACTTCTACCGGATTTTTGATGCGTATGATAAAAAGATATTCGCGCTTGTGATTTACACCGAAGATTACTCCGAAACGTATACCCCACCCCGTTATGAATACAACTTTTTCGGGACAAAATTGAGTTATGAATACAATGTGTATAAAATAGCGGAACAAGATGAAAATGAATTGTTGCAATCGACTAATCCATTTGCTTTTGTAATCCTTGCGGCAAAAAAAGCCCTGTATGGAAAAACAGCTGCACAGCCAACCAAATTAGAATTGAAAAAGCAGTTGCTCCGGGTTTTAGCTGTTATGAAAGATCGCTTGCAGCTCGATAAAAAGGATTTACTGACACTTTTCATTTTCATGGACCACATGATAAAACTCGAAAGTCAATACCAACAGGAGTTTAACCAGGAAATCAAAAATTGGGAGGGCGGCACGATGATAACGTATGAAGATGAACTAAAACAAGAAGCAAGAAAAGAAGGAAGAGAAGAAGGGAGAGAAGAAGGTAAACGAGAAGGAAGACAAGAAGAAAAAATTGAAATTACCCGAAACCTTATTAAACTTGGGATACCACTCGATTTTATCAAAAAAGCAACAGGCCTTTCCGAAAAAAAGGTCCTTGAAATAAAGGAGAAGCTGGAAAAGGAATAAGGGCTGATGGCTTTGAAATGGGAGGGCGGCACGATGATAACGTATGAGGATGAACTAAAGCAAGAAGCAAGAAAAGA
Organism: Weizmannia agrestimuris; assembly: GCF_943193165.1. Lineage (NCBI taxonomy): Bacteria > Bacillati > Bacillota > Bacilli > Caryophanales > Bacillaceae > Heyndrickxia > Weizmannia agrestimuris. The sequence goes on along the minus strand of NZ_CALPDC010000031.1, from coordinate 564 downwards.
AGGAAGAGAAGAAGGGAGACAAGAAGAAAAAATTGAAATTACCCGAAACCTTATTAAACTAGGGTCATCCCTCGATTTTATCAAAAAAGCAACAGGCCTTTCCGAAAAAAAGATCCTTGAAATAAAGGAGGGGCTGGAAAAAGAATAAGGCAAATGGTGTTACTGGCGCCCCAAAATGGCAGGAAATTGACGGTGTTATTTGTCCATAAATTGACGGAATTGTTGTCAATTAAGGGGGAAGCCAGTTTGCGCTTTATTGTGGCTTCCCCTATGAGTTTAATACTTAAATTTAAATCATTGTCATTTCACGAAAGTTCCCCTTCAATCACACGTTTTACCATATGATCATCAATGATTCGATGCCTGTTTTGTGCTCCGTAAAGTAGACAGTGGGTACAAATCTTGTTGATGATCCTTGCGGCTCCCCCGGAAAAACGATGGATTTCATCTAAAGCTACATCTGTGAAAATTTGCTCAGTTACTCCTAAATATTGTAAATGCATGGCAATATATTCTGCAGATTGAGCTCTGTCGTAATGCCCCAGTTTGAATTGAATATCAATC
>NZ_CALPDC010000030.1:0-37043 GCF_943193165.1 Weizmannia agrestimuris | reverse complement strand
CTCCTGAAAAAAGTTTTGGATCAGCTCCTTAAAAAAACGATCATGCACGTGATAACCGGCATGTTTTTCCATTACCAATTCCAATGGCAGCACTACTTTTCTTATTTTTCAGTTTTATTTTATAGGACAAAAGTCCGTTTTTCAAGTACTTTTCACTCTCGTAAGCTGCCGAGTTTAACGGCAAACAGGGGAAAAACATGCAGTCCCCGCAATCCTTTTTAAAAGCAATCAATCATTAAAGCCGAAATGTCTCACCTTGATGGAAGACATTTCGGCTTTATAAGTGTGTACTGTTTATTGACCAAGAATCCCTTTCAGCTGCTTTTTAATCTTATCTGTCGCACCTTTCCAAAATCCTTGGTTATCCTCAATTTTTTTCTGCAATTTATCGGCTTGTTCTTTTATCGCTTCATCGATGTTTTGCAGTTTTTCTTTTAACGGGTTACCGTTTTCCTTCTGGTCATTGATGGATTCCACCCCGAAGTCACCCGGTTTTGTATATTTCAGTGTGGCATTCATCACACCATTGAAAACCGGCACAATGCCCTGTTCACTCAGACCGTATAAATAATGGTTCCGGTCTGTCTGGTCATATCCCATCCAGACCACCCCGACAAGATTTGGCGTATAGCCCGCAAACCATTGATCCATTGTACCGTCGACCCCGCTGAACGGCAATTGGGTGGAGCCTGTTTTTCCGGCAATTTTATAGCCGGGGACCGCTACCCCTTTGCCGGTTCCGGATTCCACAACGTTCAGCAGCATAGATGTCATTTCCTGGGAAACTTTTTTCGATATGACCCTTTCCTGCTTGTCTTTATGCTCTGCCAAAACTTTTCCGGTCGGGCTCACGATTTTTGTAATGATGTGCGCTTCGGAACGTTTTCCGTTGTTTGGAAACGTGGTGTAGGCCTCTGCAATGTCTTCGGGGGAAACGCCGTTTTGAATATTCCCGAGCGCAATGCCGAGCTGCTTATCCTTCTTTGTGACCGGGATGCCGAATTTTTTCGCCGACTCGTACCCTTTTTCCACCCCGATTTTATTCAACAGCCAGACAGCAGGAAGATTAAGCGATTTTTCGACCGCCATGTACATCGGCACTTTACCGAGATATTGGTTGTTATAGTTTTTCGGCGCATAACCGCCTTTAAACGTCATTTCTTTATCTTCTAGCATCGAGTCGGGGCTGTACCCTTCTTCAAGCGCCGGCGTATAAACGGTAATCGGCTTCATGATCGATCCGGGTTGCCGTTTCAGCTGCGTTGCCCTGTTGAAGCCGCGGAATACTTTTTCTCCCCTTCCTCCGACAAGCCCGCGGACGCCGCCGGTTGACGGATCTACAAGTATTGCGCCGCTTTGGATGATCTGACCGGATGTGCCGGAAGGAAAGAGTGATGATTTCTGGTAAACATTTTCCAATGCTTTTTGAATATTTTGATCCATGGCGGTATAAATTTTATACCCTCTTGTTAAGATCTCTTCCTGTGTCAGTCCATACTGATCGATTGCCTCGTCCAGCACCGCATCGACGTAATACGGGTATTTGCCTGTCAGTGCATCTGTTTTTTTATCTTTTAGCACAAGCTTTTCGCTTTTTGCCTGTTTATACTCGGATTGCGTGATCATCCCGTACTCTTTCATGGCGAAAAGCACGACATTACGGCGGTGAATGGCGCGTTTATAATGACGGTACGGGTCGAGTGCATTCGGTGAATTAACAAGGCCCGCCAAAGTTGCCGATTCGGATAAGTCCAGATCTTCCACGTCTTTTCCAAAATATTTATTGGCCGCTTTTTCAACACCCCAGGCGCCTTCCCCGAAATAGACCTGGTTTAAATACATCTCCAAAATTTCTTTTTTTGTGTAATGCTTCTCAATTTCAATCGCCAAAAAAAGCTCCTGAATTTTCCTTTTTAATGTCCGTTCCGGGGAAAGCAGCGCATTTTTCGTTAACTGCTGGGTAATGGTGCTTCCCCCGGCAGCCGCCCCTCCGATCCGGATATCTTTTAAAAGCGCGCTCAAGGTACCGATGATATCAAACCCATGGTGTTTGTAGAAACGGTGGTCTTCGATGGCTACCACCGCATTTTGCAGGTCTCCCGGCATTTTTTTAATCGATACGCCTTCCGAGCGGTTTGCCGAAATTCTGCTTGCTGTGTCCCCGTCTTTGTCATAAATAACGGTCGTCTGTTCCAGCCCTTTTTTTAACTGCCCGACATTCGCGCTTTTTGCATAATAAGCAAAAAAAGCTAAAAAGCCAAGCAATGAAAGAGAAGCTGCCAGAATGATGATTTGAGTCATATGGGCTCTTTTCCAAATTTTTTTGAACCCGTCCCAAAACACCCGGAAATAAGGTTTGATTTTATCTATATAAGGTTTGAATTTGTTCATATCTGTTGATGTCCTCATCTTTCCCCAATCTGTGAACCTTCTATCTCAAACACCATGCTGATTTGCCCTTTAGCAAAAGGATATTATGAATGGCCGGAAAAATCAATGACAACTATAGAAAATACAGTGCTTTAAAACCGTAAAAATGCACTGAAACCGTTTTTTTCCTTCTGGTTCCGGGTAAAGAAAAGAGGGTGTTTCAAGCCATACATGAAAGGATGATGGTACATGTACAAGCATATTGCCATTGCATACGATGACTCAGAGGGGAGCCGGAAAGCGCTGGACAGAGCCTGTTCATTGGCCCTTGCCTTAAGAGATATAAAATTATCCGTTGTCCACGTGAACCAGGAAAGTGAAGTGGCAGCACCGGTACCGGATGAAAACATCGGCGTGCCGCCAACCATTTCCGTGCCGGGGCTGGACGGTCGGGTTTACCCGGTTGACCCACCGCCGGTTGATGAACCTTCCACACAGCAATTCATCTTAAACGATGCGGAGGAAGTCATGAATCATGCCCGCGAATTATTAGATGCAAAAGGGGTCAAAGCCGATACCCATATTTTAGAAGGCAAGGTGGCCGACAGCATCATTGATTTCGCCCGCAACGAGAATGTAGACTGCATCATTACTGGAAGCAGCGGAAAAAATGCTGTGAAAAGTCTATTCATTGGAAGTGTGAGCAAAAGCCTTGTAAAAAATGCGGAGGTGGATGTGCTTGTCGTGAAATAACCAACCATCGGCACCGCTAATGGCAAAAATGGAAGGGAAACAACTATTTTGACAATAGACAAAAAATTGTATCCCTATAAACGATAACAGATTGGCAAACATGATCGCATTCTGGTGGAAAACCGTGGCGGACGTACAGGAAAGTCGCAATTCCAGAATGCTTTTTTGTATTCTTTGATAAACGTCCAAACTTCTGTCTTCCGTCTTGCATACATTAACATTGCATGACGGAAAGATGGAGGTGAAAAATATGGGCTTTTGGGGCTGCGGATACGGCGGCTATGGCGGTGGCTATGGCGGCGGATACGGCAACAGCTTTGCGCTGATTGTTGTACTGTTTATTCTGCTGATTATTGTAGGTGCCGCATACCTGTTCTAAGAACCGAGGCCCGGCCTTATTGGGCTTGGGCCCGGCTTCTTTTTCCCAAACGCTTATAAGAAAACCATTCGTACGGTTTCTACATACCACTCCCGCGCTGTTCCACCGGCTTGCCGCAGCTGCATGTCTTTTCAAACAATCAAACTTTTCCTACCTGATTTGCACTGGAAGAAACGGTTGCTGCCGGACTGCCCTTTCCATCGTAAAGATGACATGCGACATAATGGTGGTCTTCAATCTCCAGCCATTCCGGTTTTACACTTGCACATATATCCATTGCTTTCGGGCATCTTGTCCGGAATACACACCCGCTCGGCGGCGTAACCGGGCTCGGGATTTCCCCTTTTAAAATAATTCTTTCCCTTTTATCTTCAATTTTCGGATCCGGAATCGGAATGGCCGACAGCAACGCTTTCGTGTAAGGATGCAGCGGTTTGCGGTACAGGCTCTTGCTCTCCGTCAATTCGACTAGATGGCCGAGATACATGACGCCGATCCGGTTGCTGATATGCTTTACCATCGATAAATCATGGGCAATAAACAAGTAGGTGAGGTTTTTTTCCCTTTGCAGTTTTTTCAATACATTGACAACTTGGGCCTGGACAGAAACATCCAGTGCGGAAATCGGCTCATCGCAAATCACAAACTCCGGGTCAAGCGCGAGCGCCCTTGCAATCCCGATCCGCTGCCGCTGCCCCCCGCTGAATTCATGCGGGTACCGGCCTGCATGCTCTCTGTTTAGCCCGACTTCTTCGAGCAATTCATATATTCTTTCAAGCTCTTCACGTTTGTTTTTATAAATGCCATGGACTTCAAGCGGTTCAGCAAGGATCTCGCGGACAGTGGAACGGGGATTCAGAGAAGCATACGGATCCTGAAAAATCATTTGGACATTTCTTTTCATCAGAAAGCGCTCCCGCTCATCCAGTGCGTGGATATCTTTGCCGCCGTAAAGGATTTGCCCTTCAGTTGGGGTGTAAATCCCCATCATCAGCCGCCCTGCCGTCGATTTTCCGCATCCCGATTCCCCGACAAGCCCGAACGTTTCCCCTTTATAAATATCAAAAGAAAGATCGTCCACCGCTTTTAAAAATTGTTTCTTTCCAATCTCAAAATATTTTTTGACATGCTTGACTTCCAACAGTTTTTCCATCATGGTGCACTCCCTTCACCCGGCTGCCGCAACCCGTATTGCTTTTGCGGCAGGTTTGCCGCATTCTTCCGGCCACCAACGCCGCGCTGCACTTCATTCGCAACCCGTGGCGTTACGGATTCCCATTGCGCGGCTTTACATCCAGTAACGCCGCGCACAGCATAGTTCTTTTTCGTAAATCGTTCCTTCCATATCCAGCAGTTCAACAGGCCGGCCTGTTTTCGGCGAGTGGAGCAGCTTCCCCTCCCCCGCATAAATCCCGACATGGTGGATGGCGCCTTTTCCTTCCTCATGGGCAAAAAATAAAAGATCGCCGGGTGTGATGCTTCCAAGCGGGACGGCTGCTCCTCCTTTTGCCTGTTCATGGGCGTCACGGGCAATGGTCCTGCCTGTCGCAGCAAGCACCATCGTATAGGAAAATCCTGAGCAGTCATAGCCGTATCCGCTCATGCCTCCCCATAAATACGGCAGGCCGAGAAACATTTTTCCTGCGTCAAGCATATACCTGTTCTGGCTGCCGGGACTGCTCCCCTTCAACTGCACATCTTGTTTTTTTAGCGATGCCGGGTTCCCGTGCACCGTTTTTACAACGAACTGGTCCTTTGTTTCATCCACTACAAAAAAGCGTGTTTGAAAGCTCACTTCAAATAAAGGGAGTTGATTTTCATCATAGAGCATTGCAAATGGTTTTTTGACGGCACAAACAGCAGCATCTTGCGGCCATCCTTCTCCCTGCTTCAGCTGGCAGCGGGGAACCCAGCCGGGATAGCCGTCCGGATGTTTGCTGGAAGGCTGTTCCGGAACAGAAATATACGCCCACTTCCCCTCTGTTTTGTGGACAATGACTTTCCGGCCGTAGAGCACCTGTGTCTGGATTTTATTTTTCCGCCAAAGTTCGTGCCGCTGTTCCAGTGAGAGGCTGGTGAGCCACTGCTTCATATTCGCCGGGTTCCGGAGGGCTTCTTCGTCTCCGGCACCCGGTGATTGTGCGGAAGTCCAAACGGTGGCGACAGGGGTATCTACCAAATAAACTTGCTTTCCCATGTTCAGCCCCCTTTCCCTCAGATTTCCATTTTGGGCAGTATCAAGCGGGGAACTCCCCCGCTTGATACTGCCCATTCTTTTTCATTCGTCCAGACAGCCGGGCTGCGGATAATGCCTGTCATATGGCTTTCACGGGCAAACCGTCCCCTGCCAAAAACAGAACATTATTTTACATTGGCCCATTTCAGTTCAAGATAGCCGACAGGATGGCGGACAATGCCTGTTACATGATCTTTTTGCAAAAATACCTGGTTGTAAAAATAGAGCGGGAAGATCGGCATGTCGTCAAACAGCATTTTTTCCGCTTCGTGCATCAGCTCGTAACGTTTCGTTTCATTGGTTTCATTTTTTGCCTGCTGGATCAACTGGTCATATTTCTTATTGCCCCATCCAGTCCTGTTCATCGCTTGCCCGGTTGTGAAGCTTTCGAGGAAGTTAATCGGATCCCCGTAATCAGCAAGGAATGAACTGCGGGACAATTGGAATTTCAATTTTTTCTGCTCAGCCTGGAAGACATTCCATTCCATATTGGCAAGTTTTACCTGGATGCCGAGATTTTCTTTTAGCATCTGTTGGATTGTTTCAGCAATTTTTTTATGAACCGGGTCCGTGCTGTAAGTGAGGGTGACCTCAGGCAGTTTCGTATACCCCTCTTCTTGCATTCCCTTTTTCAGGAGGGTTTTCGCTTCTTTTGCATTTGAAGTATACAAATTGCCGCCTTTTTTCCGGAAGTCGTTGCCGTCAGGTTCGGTAAACCCGTAAGAAACAAAACCGTAAGCCGGCTTTTCATCATTTTTTGTGACATATTTGACAATTTGTTTCTGGTCAATGGCCATCGCGAATGCTTTCCGGATATTTTTATTCTGGAACGGTTCTTTATTGACATTAAACCGGTAAAAATAAGTGCCGGCCTGGTCCTCTACTTTCACTTTTCCTTCCTTAAACAGCCGGGCTGCCATATCTGCCGGAACATCTGAAACATCCAGTTCCCCGTTTTGGTACATTTGGTATTCAGTGTTCGGATCGTCAACCTCCGCCCATTTCACTTTATCAAGTTTTACATTTTTGGCATCCCAATAGTTTTCATTTTTTTCCATGATGAAATGATCATCGTGTTTCCATTCTGTGAGCTTAAACGGCCCGTTCGAAACATACGTTTTCGCTTCTGCAAACCATTTCGGATTTTTTTCTGCCACTTTCTCGTTGATCGGGAAGAAAGCAGGGTTTGCGATGACGTTCAGAAAATAAGATTGCGGCCCGGTTAACGTGACTTCCAGTGTTTTGTCATCGGCCGCTTTCACTTTGACGCCGTCTTTTGATCCTTTTCCGGTGTTATACGCCTCCCCGCCTTCAATAAAGTATCCTAAAAATGCGGCAGGCGAAGCAGTTTTCGGGTCGAGCATTCTTTTCCACGCATATTCAAAATCACCCGCTGTCACCGGATCCCCATTTGACCATTTTGCATTGTCCCGGAGGTGGAACGTATACGTCTTGCCTCCATTTGTGACATCCCAGCTTTTTGCAATCGCAGGGTGCGGCTTATTGTCTTTGCCGAGGCGGACAAGCCCTTCCATTAAATTGTTCAGTGCATTCCATGAAACGGAATCGAACCCGATTGGCGGGTCAAATGAGGTGGGCTCAGACCCATTGTTTAAATTTAATACCTTTTCTTTGCTGCTTCCACCCGGACTGTTTTTTGAGCTTGACTGGCTCGTACAGGCAGCAAGCGAAGCAATAAGCGCCAAACTGACAATCATACTCCAAAATTTCTTCATACATTTCCCCCTTTTCTTTTCCGCATTGCGGGCAGCCCTGACCCGTTTGTCCCCCTTGCAGTATCCGGGCGCCGTAAATGCCTGTTTTCTATTTCATCTACAGGCGTACACCCGTAGTTGAAAACGCAAATTTTGCCCGTTCGTCCTGCAGCCAACAATAAACCTGATGGGAAGCTGATTTTTTCGTGCGAAAAGGTTCCACACGGCTGCATACTTCCATTGCCATTGGGCATCTCGCCGTAAACGGGCAACCGGGAGGCGGCGCAAATAAATCCGGCGGCGTACCGGGAATCGGAATCAGTTCTTCCTCTTCCATATCAAGCCTTGGGACCGAGTTTAGCAATCCTTTTGTATAAGGGTGTTCCGGATGATAAAAGATTTCTTCTCTTGTGCCGGTTTCGACAATCTTACCGGCATACATCACCGCTATCCGGTCGGCAACCTGGGCCACAACACCGAGGTCGTGCGTGATCAAAATAATGGATACGCCCGTCTCCCGCTGGATTTTCTTAAACAGTTCAAAAATCTGCGCTTGAATGGTGACATCCAAAGCAGTAGTCGGTTCGTCCGCGATAATGATCTCCGGATTGCAAATCAAAGCCATCGCAATCATGATCCGTTGGCGCATGCCGCCGCTGAACTGGTACGGGTATTGTTTTAACCGTTCATGCGGGCTCGGAATGCCGACCATGTGCAACATGTCAATGACCGTTTTTTTCGCTGCCTCGCGGGATAGATTTTGATGCTCCTGAACCGCTTCAAGCAACTGGTTCCCGATGGACAAAGTTGGGTTCAGACCTGTCATCGGATCCTGGAAGATCATGGAGATTTCCGCCCCGCGGATTTTCCGCATTTGCTTTTCGCTGTATTTTAAAATATCCGTTCCTTTAAAGTGGATCGAGCCGCTTAATTGTTTCACATTATTATTGGGAAGAAGCTTGAGGATCGCTTGCGATGTCACGCTTTTGCCGCATCCGGATTCACCGACAATGGCAAGCGTCTCGCCTTTGTTTAAATAAAAGTTCACCCCGCGCACAGCCTGCACCGTTCCGCCGTATGTCGAAAACGAAACGTGCAGGTCTTCCACTTCCAGAATCTTGTTCATTTCCGTCACCTCCTCAGCTTCGGATCGAGCGCATCCTGCAGCCCGTCGCCAAGCACATTAAATGCGAACATCGTCAGCGAAATAAAGAATGCCGGGAAAAATAAGCGCCACCACTCGCCCGTTAAAATCGCCGACAACCCGTCATCCGCCATCACGCCCCAGCTCGCATGCGGCGCCTGAACCCCCAATCCTAAAAAACTGAGGAATGCTTCACTGAAAATGGCACTTGGCACGGTCAGCGTCATTTGGACAATAATTGGGCCCATTGTATTGGGGAGCAGGTGTTTGCGGATGATCCGTGACGTTTTGGTGCCGAACGTTTTGGAGGCCATTACAAATTCATAGTTTTTTATCTGTAATACCTGGCCGCGGACAATCCTGGCCATGCCGACCCATCCTGTTACGGTAAGCGCAACAATAATTGTGCCGAGCCCCGGCCCCATCACAACCATCAACAAGATCACAACAAGCAAATAAGGAAGGCCGTACAGCACTTCAATAATCCGCATCATCACTTGGTCGGTGCGACCGCCTTTGTAACCTGCAATACCGCCGTATATCACCCCAATGAAAAATTCAATGATAGCCGCCATAAACCCGACAAACAGCGAAATACGCGCGCCATACCATGTTCTTGAAAACATATCGCGCCCGAGCTGGTCGGTCCCGAACCAATGCTCCTTGGAGGGCGGCAAATTCTGGTTCGTTAGTGACAGTTTCGTCACGCTTTCAGGTGCAATCAGCGGGCCGATGATGGCCATCATGATCAAAAGAATCAGCACGACAAGGCCGAGCATCGCGAGCTTATTTTTGGCAAGCCGGTTCCATACATCATGCCAGTATGATATGCCCGGCCTGACAACGGCTTCCTGCATTCCGGCTTCTTTCTTTTTCGGGACAAACCATTCATCCGGAATCTCTGAAATGGTATCCACTCTATCCTGATTGGCTGTTTGCAAGATGTCCACCCCTTATTGCTCTATTTTATGCACCAGATTTTGTGAATCGGGACGATGGTTGTTTTTGCTCGCCTGCACCTTGTGTTACGAAAAGCCAAGGCCCGATACTTATGTAAAGCCGGGCTGCTTCTTTTCGAAACCAGGGCTCACTGTTCTTTTTTATGTAATTTGATCCGCGGATCGAGAATGCCGTACGCGATATCCACGAGAAACAGCATAATAATCAAAAAAATGCTGTAAAATACGGTTGTCCCCATGATGACAGGATAATCCCGATTATTGATGCTTTCGACAAAATACTTTCCCATGCCCGGAATGGAGAATATTTTTTCAATGACAAAGCTTCCCGTCAAAATGCTCGCCGTCAATGTCCCTAAAATGGTAATAACCGGCATCAGCGCATTTCTGAGGGCATGTTTGATGATAATTTTAACAGGAGAAAGACCTTTTGCACGGGCGGTTTTGATGTAATCCTGCGTCAGCACTTCCAATAGGCTTGACCTTGTCAGGCGGGCGATGATGGCCATCGGGCTGACTGCCAAGGCGGCAGTTGGCAGGATCATATGCGCCGGGGATGTCCACGTTGCAGCCGGCAGGATTTTCAGATTGACCGCAAACTCCTGGATTAACATCGTTGCCAGAATAAAGTTCGGAATCGAGATGCCAAGCACGGCGATGGTCATCGCCAGATAGTCGATGATGCCGTTATGTTTTAATGCAGCAAAAACGCCAAGCACGATGCCGGATAAAACCGCAACCAGAAGTGCTGTCATACCAAGTTCGAATGAAACCGGAAAGCCCCTGCCCAGCATGTCGTTTACCGTCTGGGACGGCTGTTTGATGGACGGGCCGTAATCAAATAAAAGAATGGATTTCACATAATACAAATACTGGATATAAACCGGCTGATCCAGATGGTACTGCGCCTCCATATTTCTTTGCACGGCTTCGGATGTATTGCGTTCTTGGTTAAAAGGCGATCCCGGAATGGCCTGCATCATGATAAAAGTCAGGGTGGTGATCACCCACAGTGTGACAACCATGGCGGCAAGCCTTTTGAGTACATACTTTGCCATACGCAGACACCTTCTCACGTTTAAAATGGGCATACTGTTGTGGTATATTTTTATTATTAAATAAATAGACGAAAAATTCAATAGCGTTCAATATTTATTTTAATTCCACAATAGCAATATTTTCGGAATACAGGAAGCGCTTTTATTTTTTCTTGTTCTCCACCGGTAGAAGACAGGAGTTAAGCAAGCGCCTGCAAATTTTCCGGTTTAAAAAATACGAGGAGGCAAGCATTTCATAACAGCAAACGGACTAAACGGTTTTACAGGAAGCGATAAAGGCGGAAAATATTTTCAAGGAAACAGGATCCTTTATGGCGGCCAAAGCTTCAGGATGCCACTGAACGCCAATCATAAAACGGGCATTGCGATTTTCCACCGCTTCAATGATTCCATCAGGCGCACGAGCAGAAACCATAAGCGGCGCTTTCACGGTCCGGACTGCCTGGTGATGAAAAGAGTTTACTTTCATCGTTTCGCTTCCGGCCCATTTTTCCAGTAAACTTCCCGACAAAACATGGACCGTGTGGGAAAGATGGGAACGGGCGGCCCGCTGTTTGTGCTGCAACAGCGGGGGTTTTCCCTGGCTGTAAATATCCTGGAACATATCCCCGCCGGATGCAACAGCGAGAATCTGGATGCCCCTGCAAATGGCGAGAATCGGCACATCCGCCTGAATCGCAAACCGGCATAGCGCAATCTCAAATGCATCGCGGCCGGGCTCAATTTCACCGAGCCCCGGAACCGGCTCTTCCCCGAACCAGGATGGATCTACATCACCTCCCCCGGAAAGCAGAATTCCGTCCGTTTTGGACAATAATAAAGGGATGTCCGCTTCACCGCCGGCCGGAAGCAATACCGGGACGCCGCCCGCCATGCGGACAGCCTTGATGTAGTCATCAGCCAAATACTGGGAAGTCTGATTGGCACTGCATGTAATGCCGATCACCGGTTTCATTTTTCATCATCCTTTCGCATTTTTTGTATCAACAGCACGGGCGCCTGTCTTTGCGCCCGGTTTTTCTGCCAGGCCCAGCGTGAATGGCCGTGACGTTTATGTTCTTGCTGCTTTCGATATCGCGGATGCCCTTCTTTTTTCGCGCCCGTTATCCCGAAAAAAAGACGAGCGAATTGCCTTTCATTTTGATTTAATGCAAGGCCGTCTGCGACATAGTAAAATAATGCTAAACGGACGATTGGCAAACCTCATGTGAAAAGGATGTGCCTTTTTATGATACATATTATGGCGATGACAAAAGAAAATGTACTGAAAGCCCCCGCTTCCATTGAAGAATTGGAAGGGACCAGCTGGAAATGGTATTGGATTGATTTCGACCAGCCTTCACAAGAAGAAATATTAAAACTGCGCCATCCGCTCGGTTTCCATCCGCTGGCCATCGAAGACTGTATTCATAAGCTGCAACGGCCGAAACTGAATGATTACGAAGACCATGTCTTTTTTGTATTCCAAAGCCTGAATCCCGACAGGCTGCAGAAAGAAGAATTGAACCTGTTTCTCGGGGAGCATTTTGCCGTGACCTTTCACCATCTCCCGTCAAAAGAAATCAGCGAAGTGCGGGATAAGCTGAAAAAAACGGATAAACCGGGCAAATGGGGGCCGGCCATTATTCTTTATGAAGTACTGGACAAGATTGTCGATCAATATTTTCCTTATTTGTATAAGATTGAAGACCGTCTGAATGAAATTGAAGATAACTCAAAAAATGAATCGATGGAGGATCTGCTTACAAGCCTGTATTCAACGAGGCATGATTTGCTTGTGTTAAGGAATACGATTATGCCGATGACGGATCTTGTGTACCGGATGCTGAATTCCCATACGATTCCAGGCATTCAGGAAAAACGCGCGTATTTTCATGATATCCATGACCACTTGCTGAAACTATCCGGGATGGTGGAGTCCAATCGTGAGTTTACGACCGATATCCGGGACAGTTATTTGTCTTTAAACTCACACCAAACGAACCGGGTAATGAAGATTCTTACCATTTTCACTACGATTTTTATGCCTTTAACTTTTATTGCAGGGGTGTACGGCATGAATTTCAAATATATGCCCGAACTGGAATGGAAATACGGTTATTTCGCTACCCTTATTGTCATGTTTCTGATCGGCGCCGGCATGACTTACTGGTTTTTCAAAAAAGGCTGGCTGAAATGAATTTGCAAACACCCCGCATCCGCCCAGAATAAAGCAGGACTGGAACAAGGTGCAAAGCAAAAAAGCGGAGGCGCCTTTTTCAGGCATGGCCTCCGCTTTGGTACACAAAACCCGGTTCCGCCCCGCTCCGGTCCGCCATTTCGTTGGCATGGTCAATATAGCGGTGCAGCGCAAACAGGCATCTTTCAATTACGTTATAGTCATGCGAAAAATGATAAGCATGTAAGACATGCTCAATTTTTTTGGAAAGAAAATCATCTTTCGTCCGCACCATCAAAATCAGCAAATTATCCCATTGCGAGCGGTGTGTGTAATATAAAGCGCGGTCATAATCAATGGGATTCATCCCGGCTCCCCCTTTCTTGTGCATTTGCTTGAAAAAAGCAAATCCTAATAAAAGGAGTCAACATTATTGTATGTGTTTTTCCTGATTTTGCGCGCTGAAAAACTTGCCTGGAGGGAAAACAAAAGGCTGTTATCATTTGGAATGCATTTTGCTGGTTTTCAGCCCGTGGCAAGCTTTTATGCAGCCGGGTCAGAATCATTCGGATCTTTTTTACCGGAAATAACGGGTGATTTCCAGTGCTTTGTCGCCTGCTCGTGCGCGGGCTGTTTCATTTCTCGTGATCATGCGAAAATCCTTCTTTGTGTCCTCATGTTTTTTCCCTTTCATTCATACATTGGAAAAAAGGGTGACTTTTAAAGGGAGGAACATTTCATGCGTGATCATGAAAGCCTGCAATATGCGATTGATGAGATAACGGAAATCGCGTCCGGTTTTGGGCTTGACTTTTACCCGATGCGCTACGAAATCTGCCCGGCGGATATTATTTATACTTTTGGCGCTTACGGCATGCCGACCAGGTTTTCGCACTGGAGTTTCGGTAAGCAGTTTTTCAAAATGAAGTTACAGTATGATCTCGGGCTGAGTAAAATTTATGAGCTTGTCATCAATTCCGATCCGTGCTACGCCTTTTTGCTGGATTCCAACACGCTTGTTCAAAACAAGCTGATTGTGGCGCATGTTTTGGCGCATTGTGATTTTTTCAAAAACAATGTCCGTTTTCAAAACACGAAGCGTGATATGGTGGAGAGCATGTCTGCAACGGCGGAAAGAATCCGGGCATATGAGCTGAAATACGGTAAAAAGGAAGTGGAGCAATTTATTGATGCCGTGCTGGCAATTGAAGAGCATATCGACCCGTCGCTCATGCGGCCGAAATTGAACTGGAGCATGGAAGACGCGGAAGAATGGGATGAGGAACCGAAACGCAAAGAGGGACCTTATGATGAATTATGGTCGCTTGATGAGAAAAAGCCGGAACAAAAAGCAGTGAAAAAAACGAAAAAGTTCCCGCCACAGCCGGAAAAAGATATTGTCCTTTTTATTGAACAATACAGCCGGGAATTGACGGAATGGCAGCGTGACATTATGACCATGATCCGCGAAGAAATGCTCTATTTCTGGCCGCAGCTCGAGACAAAAATCATGAATGAAGGGTGGGCCTCTTTCTGGCATCAGCGGATCATGCGCGAACTTGATTTGACAACAGATGAAGCAATTGAATATGCGAAACTGAATGCGGGCGTTGTCCAGCCGTCCAAAACCAGCATCAATCCGTATTATTTGGGAATCAAAATTTTTGAAGATATTGAAGAACGCTGGAACAACCCGACGGAAGAAATGAAAAAACGGGGCATACGGCCTGGGACCGGGCGTGAAAAAATATTCGAAGTGCGCGAAATTGAAAGCGATATTTCATTTCTGCGCAATTACTTGACAAAAGAATTGGCCACAAGGGAAGATATGTATTTGTTCCAAAAACAGGGGCGGGACTATAAAGTGGTGGACAAAGAGTGGGAACATGTACGCGACCAGCTTGTCAGCATGCGGGTAAACGGCGGTTTCCCATATTTGACCGTTACGGACGGAGACTACCGGAAAAACGGGGAATTGTATATTAAACACTGGTATGAAGATATTGAACTTGATTTAAAATACCTGGAAAAAGTGCTGCCCTACCTTTACCAGTTATGGGGCAGAAATGTCCACCTCGAAACGGTTGTGGAAGAAAAGCCGATTGTCTTCTCTTATGACGGAAGAAGCGTGCAACGGAAATACATGTAAAAAACACGAGCCCTCCGCTCAATAAAAAAACAGCTTTCATGATTGGGACGCAGCATACCAAAAAGCGGCGAAAAACCATTTGATTTTCCGCCGCTTTTTAGCTATTTTATTTTTTCTACAACCGGAATTCAATAATCGGCCTTGTAAATTTCCGGATATAGTAACTGCCGAGAAATAAACAGATGCCAAGTGAAAAAACAATCAGCAACAGGTAATTGCCCGCCAGCCAGTCAAGCACATTGGGGGAAGCGGCTGCTTCTATTGTCTTAATGATAAAACCGTGCAGCAAATACACATAGAGCGTACGCTCGCCAATTTTTGTCCACTTGTACCCTTTGCTCGGGATTAACAGGAAGAACCCGAGAATGACAAGCAGCGTGACAGCATATTGGGCCAGGCGGATTAGCCCGCTAAACCAATATTCCATCCCCATGCCGGCGTAAGAGGTATCGCCAAGGAGCCACGGCACAGCATCTTTCGGGAAAAACTGGCCGGTTGCAAGCGTGACGGCACACAAAATCAAAATGCCGGCTGCCGGCGCGTAAGGTATATTGCGGATTTTTTGCAAATGCTTCCCTTCCAGCAAAAATCCGAGCAGAAAATACGGAAAAAATACGAACGTGCGGGAGAGGCTCAGAAAACTTCCGGCCTCATCCCAGTAGCCAATCCCTATGCCGAGCGCCGCCGCAGCCGCGAGACCGAAAAAGTGGAAGCGGGCAAACAGATGGAGCAAAAGGTTCCAAAAAAACAAGCTCAGCAAAAACCATAATGTCCAGTGCGGTTTCAGAAAATTTACTGTCAGGTGCGATTCTTCGCCTGTATAGTAATAATAAACGGAATAAATACATTGAAAAATGAAATACGGGACCAAAATCTTTTTAAAGGATTTTGAAATATGGCCTTTTTTTCGGTATCCTTTTGAAAAATAGCCTGAAATAAGAATAAATGCTGGCATATGAAACAGGAAAATGACGGTATACAGCGTAAAGAGGAAATTGTCTTCGGTTTTAAACGGGCTGATCAGATGCCCGAGAACGACAAGATAAATCAGAATAAATTTTGCATTGTCAAAATACGAATTTCTTTTTCCTGCTGACATCTGCCATCCCCCGTTCCTGTTGTACAGCAAGTATTGCGATGTCGACGTCTTCCGTTTTCTATACCCCCTGTACGGGAAAATGAATCAATATTCATGCAGGAAACCCTGCGGTTCCTATTATACAAACTTTATATTACAAAACGGTAAAAATTTATTTAAACCATGAAGATTTTTAACAGCATTGCAAAAAGGCCGGTCACCGGCCTTTTTGATCACAAATATGGTTGGTTTGTTTTGTGCAAGGGGCGGGCAGCATCTGTGACGTTCGGTCAAACCGCCGGAAACCCCTCTTGCCTGCTTGTATTGCTTAAATTCCGCTCCCGGCTTTTTGCCCGGCAAATTGCGCAGTTAAATCCGTGTAAATTGTTTTCGCCATTACTTTATAACCTTCTGCTGTTAAATGGATGCCATCATCACTGATCAAGTCCTTCAGGTCACCGGCTTTTTTGATCGCTGTCCGGACATCAATGGCCGGGACGTTCAACTGGTTGATGAGTTTTTTCAGGCACCTGTTATATTGGCCGTGCCAGTGTTCAATACCGCCCGACAATCCGATCCAGTGGCCGATGCTTTTCCCAAAGCGTGCACTGATGGACTGGTAGTAGCGTTTCGGGTCAAGCGGCGGGAGCGTCAGCAAAATGGGCGTAATGCCCTGTTCTTTTACGGTTTTGACTAGATGCCTGATATTGTTCGCATATCGCTCAAGGGGTACAACCGGGACATGCGTATCATCCGGTTTCTCTGCTACTTCGTTCCATTTGAAATTGCAGTCATTACCGCCAATACAGATCAGCACGGCATGGGGATGCTCGCCGATCACATCCTTGTCGAGACGCCGAACAAGCAGGTCGGAATTATCATTGAACACGCCTTTATTAACAATCTCTGTGCTGCTGTCACCAAAATACTGCTGAAGTACTGTGGGATAATTGTCTTTTAAAATCCGGAGCCTTCCTTTTATACAAGTGACACCTCTTGTAATACTATCCCCGAAACAAACAATTTTCATTTGAGGCCCTCCCTTGAATGCATAATCATGCAAAAAGTCAGAATGATAGACATATTTTATTGTAAACTTGCCGGGCTTATTCGACAAGTGATTGTACTGCCCGCGGGCGAACGCTCTCCGCTTCTCATTGTCCAGGTGCGGGGGCTGTCGGCTTGTGAATTTCCAGTCCCCTCTCCTACGATAGGCGGGCGACGATTCATCGTGTTTCCTTTCGCTCGGCCGAAGACGATAAAATCCGTACGCCGCTGTACAGTCGCCTCCGCCTTTCTTTGTCCGGCTGTTGCTCCTAGCCCATCGAGTGGAATAACCCGTCCATCATGAAGCGCATGTCTATTCCGGCCGGAACAGTCGCCAGGCTGAACAGTCGCCTCCGCTTTTCATTTTTTGGGATGGATACTATAATTTACAAGGAAGGGATTGATGAAGGAGGTAAGGGATTGAGTAGAGGACGGAGGGAAGAGATTTGGTTTTTTGCCTGGGCGGTTTCGGTCGTTGCTACGCTCGGCAGTCTTTATTTTTCGGAAATTAAGGGGTATGAACCGTGCGAACTGTGCTGGTACCAGCGCATTCTCATGTATCCAATGACGGTCCTGATCGGGATGGCCGTTGCCAGGAAAGATACCCGCATGTCGCTTTATACCGCTGTTTTGTCCGGAATCGGCATGTGTGTGTCACTTTACCATTACTGTCTGCAAAAACTTGCTTTTTTTTCGGACAGGCTTCCTGCATGCGGCCGCATCCCCTGTACGGCGGAATACATCAACTGGTTCGGCTTTATCACCATCCCCTTTTTGGCTCTCACAGCATTTGTCCTGATTTTTATTTCAAGTCTCATCGTTTGGAAGCAGGCTGGCACTTCCAAGTAAACACAACTGGAGGATTATCATGAAAAAAATTATCCTTTTTTTGGCCATTGTTCTCATTGTTTTTGGCGGGATTGCCGGAATCACAAAGTATAAGCAATCCCAGCAGGCGAAAAACAATCCGTATGCACCCGCAAAAAGTGTAAGCAAATTATCGGCGGAAACGCGTGACCAGCTGGATGACCCTCTTTACCAGAATATTATTTTGCCAAAAGAACTGAACCGTGATTTAAAATCCGGCAAAGATGTCACCGTTTATTATTTCATGCCGACCTGCCCGCATTGCAAACGGACGACGCCTGTTGTATCACCGCTCGCGAAAGATATGGGCATCGATTTGAAGGAATTTAACCTGACTGAATTCGAAAGCGGCTGGGATGACTACAAAATCAAAGCGACACCGACGATCGTCCATTACAAAAACGGCAAAGAAGCCGCACGCCTTGTCGGAGAGCATACAAAACAGGAGTTCCGCCAATGGTTTAAAGCACATGTAAAAAAATAAGGCTGCGTGCTTGCAAGGAACCCTCAAAAAAATAATGCCCGGTTTTTCCGGGCATTATTTTTTACACAAGCAGGCGATTGGCTGCTTTTTTAAACATACTGAACGTATCCGTATGCTTCTTCTGAAAATGGGAAAACGAAAAAGGAAAATGCAAACCAAACTGTTCAAGCGTAAATTTATTAAATTCAAACAGGCCGGCGTAATGCTCGTCCCGCTTATTCTCTTCCGTTTCCAAAATGGAAATGATGGTCTGCAGACTGGCAATCATCTGATACCCTGCTTTTAAAGTGCCGATTTGTTCTGTTGGGTCATCCGGCAGGGCAAGCACCCTGTCGCGCTGGAATGCGGTGATCTCCTCATCCGTAAAGTAATCAGGAAATACTTCTGTAAACATATGGCGGACCAATTCCGCGATCTTATCCATCTGTTCTTCCGTAGCAGCATAAACGATCTTCACAGCAGTCCCACCCTTTTTGAAAAATCCATATGTAAGCCAAATCATAGGCGCAATATAAGTACAGCATAGCATAGGAAAACGGGAAAAAAGTATGGTAAATGTGACCATGGCCCTGCCCCCTAAAAAGATTGGATTTTTTCTGAAAAAGCGGGACAAAAGCCCAAGCCTCATAGCCGGACTTTCTTCCAACAAAGCAACCTGTTTTTAGCTTTTTGACGAAAGTCGAAAATTGGAACCGTATACAAAATTTTATTTTCGACATTCTTCTTTTATCTTCGCAGGAAATCAGATAAAATAAAGACGTTTGATAATGAAAAGGATATGAGGAGGATCTTACATGGTATTTAAAAACAAGAAAGACAAGTTTACAGTGCTGTTTGGCCATATTTCGACCAACCTCCGGGAAGCCACCAATTACTTTGCCGACTATAAAATCCATAATAAAGACGATTTAAAAATTTTTACTGAAAAAATGAAAGAATACGAAACGACCGGGGATACTTACGTCCATGACATGATTCTGGAACTGAACGATGCCTTTATCACCCCGATTGAACGGGAAGACCTTTTGTCACTAACGAACAGCCTCGATGACGTGCTGGACGGCATTGAAGAAGTTTCCGGATTATTTGAACTGTACAATATTTACCAGGCGGACGATTTTATGGTCGAATTTGTTGAAATGATCCGCCGCTGTACCGACGAAATTGAAAAAGCAATTGACATCCTTTTTTCGAAAAAACTCGACAAGATCCGCCCGCATGCCATTAAAATTAAAGAATTTGAATTCCATTGTGACGAAATTTTAAGAAAATCATTAATTCACCTCTTTCAAAACGAAAAAGACCCGATTCGCCTGATCAAATATAAGGATTTGTATGAAAAGATGGAAGATGTGGCCGACTACTGCCAGACGGTGGCCAACATTTTAGAGACGATTATCATGAAAAATGCGTGAGGAGTCTGCTGAATGGATAGCATTTTAGTATTAACTGTCTTAATAGTAATTTTTGGATTTGGATTCGACTTCATCAATGGATTCCATGACACGGCTAACGCGATTGCAACGGCCGTTTCGACAAAAGCATTAAAACCCCGGCATGCGATCGTAATGGCCGCGCTTATGAATTTTCTCGGCGCCATTTCTTTTACAGGTGTTGCCGAGACCATTACGGAAAGTATTGTAAACCCGTTCACCCTTGCAAACGGACAGGTGGTCATTTTGTCCTCACTGATGTCAGCGATTATTTGGAATTTGATTACATGGTATTTCGGCATTCCGAGCAGTTCTTCCCATGCCATCATCGGATCCATTGCCGGCGCGGCGATTGCCTCGTCAGGTTTTCATGTAATCGAATATCGTGGTTTTATCAGCATTATTGAAGCCTTAATTTTATCCCCGATCCTCGCTTTTACGGTCGGTTTTACGGTTTACAGCATTTTTAAAGTTGCATTTCAGAATTTTAAGCTTGCGAAAACGAACCGACACTTCCGGCTGATCCAAATTTTCACCGCCGCTCTCCAGTCTTACTCCCATGGGACAAATGATGCCCAGAAATCGATGGGGATTATCACAATGGCTTTGATTGCCAACCATTATATTGCCGAGAACCATATTCCATTCTGGGTCCAGGTCGGTTGTGCGGCGGCAATGGGGCTTGGGACATCGATCGGCGGCTGGCGGATTATTAAAACGGTCGGCGTCAATATTATGAAGATCCGGCCGATTAACGGGGTTGCAGCCGACTTGAGTTCAGCTTTCATTATTTTTGGTGCAACATTTATCCACTTGCCGGTCAGCACCACCCATGTCATTTCTTCTTCCATTCTCGGGGTTGGTTCGGCCCACCGAATTAAAGGGGTCAAATGGGATACTGCAAAAAGAATGGTGATCACTTGGGTCATTACCCTTCCGATTTCAGCCGTTTTATCCGGTGCGATTTATCATATTGTAAACCTTTTTTGGTAAAACGGGCTGAAAAAAGAGCAGCGTTAAGCATGCTCTTTTTATATGCAAAAGAAATTTACATAGACAATTGAAAAATTTCCATTTTATGATACATTTTTAATAAACCATTCAGAACTGCGGGGGATAGATGTGAGAATCGAAGACATATACCGGAACTTGCCACTGCTTGAAACGGACCGGCTTGTTTTAAGAAAGCTCAAGCGGGATGACGTGCTCGATTTATTTTCCTATGCGTCAAGAAGTGAAGTAGCAAAATACGTGACGTGGGATGCACACCGGTCTGTCCGCGATTCGAAAAATTTTATAAATTTTGTGCTCAGCCAGTACCGCGAACACAAGATTGCCCCCTGGGGAATTGAAGACAAAGAGACACGAAAGCTGATCGGGACGGTCGATTTTGTATGGTGGAAGCCGGAAGAAAGGACGGCCGAGATTGGCTATGCCCTTTCTCCTGAGCACTGGGGAAAAGGCATCATGACAGAAGCCGCTAAAAAGCTGATTGCTTTCGGGTTTGAACACATGTATTTGATCCGCATCCAGGCCCGCTGTTTTGCAGAAAATATCGCGTCGGCCCGCGTCATGGAAAAAGCCGGCATGACCTATGAAGGCACTTTGCGCAAAGCCGTTTATAGAAAAGGAAAACATTGGGATCTCAAAATCTATTCCATTTTAAGAGAAGAGCATTTTTAACGGCCATAGCATGAAGGAAAGGAGATATCCCTATGGAATGGACAATAGACGACAGAATTTATGATACATTTTGGGAAGCTGAGGAAGTAGGATTCTCCAGTGTTAGTGATATGGGGGAAGGAAGAGGATTCATTACGCCTGATTTGAAAGTTGCAAGTGTCCTTTCCTACGCTTTATGTGGATTACCGGATGTAACATACCTTGTTCATACAGAAGAATTTTTGGAAGATGGCATTCTTAAATAGGGCTTGCTGAATAAGTGAAATTCCTAGATTTGGCAAGGCTGCTGACAGCTTTGGCCACCATTTAAATGCATGGGTTTTACAACAAATCCAGGGAAATGCCTGCACGTGAAATCCGATTCAACGTATGGAGAAGATCAAATCACCCCTTTTCGCAAAAGGATTCTTCTATATTTTGAGACAGATGTTGTAGATAAATTGGGCACAAACTCAGCGTCGGATTCGTTCAGCAAGCCCTAAATATAAGATATGGGTAGAAAACTTATGAGATCACAGCACGCGGCACACACAGAATCAGGTGAATCACCCGTTATCAGCACCCGCAAAAATAAGGGGCCCGCATCAGCCGTTGTGCAGCCCCTTTCTTCTTATGCCAAAGCTTTGTCTGCTTCCTTTGAAAAGAAACTTTTCATCGCATGGAAAACATCTGCTTTTTGTTTCAGCACGTAATATTTAAATTTCTCATCTTTAATATTTTTATAGGCCGACATGAGGGTGCTATGGCGGTTGTACTGGTTCACTTCCCCGTAGTAGAACATATTCGAGACTTTCATAATTTCCTGGACAAGTTTCACGCAGCGCGCATTGTCTGATGTCAGGTTGTCGCCGTCCGAGAAATGGAAGGGATAAATATTAAAGCGGTACGGGTCATATTTTTCATTGATCAGGCTGAGCGCTTTCCGGTAAGCCGATGAACAGATCGTGCCGCCGGACTCCCCTTTTGAAAAGAAATCTTCCTCCGATACGACTTTTGCCTCTGTATGGTGGGCGATAAATTCAATTTCCACGGTCTCATATTTCGTCCGCAAAAAACGCGTCATCCAGAAGAAAAAGCTGCGCGCCATATACTTTTCCCATATCCCCATACTTCCACTTGTATCCATCATCGCAAGGACAACTGCTTTTGATTCCGGTTTTTCCACTTCATTCCATGTGCGGAATTTGAGATCTTCCGGCACGATCGGGTGAAAGGCCGGTTTGCCATTCATCGCATTCCTTTTAAACGCCGACATCATCGTCCGTTTTTTATCAATATTGCCCATCAGCCCCGTTTTCCGAATATCGTTAAATTCAATCGCCTCTACCGTGTTCTCATCCCGCTCTTTCCTTTGAAGATTTGGCAGTTCCAATTGGCTGAACAATGCTTCCTCGATTTCCATCAGAGATACTTCCGCTTCATAATAGTCTTCACCCGGCTGGTCGCCTGCTCCCTGGCCTTTACCCGGTCCCTGCTCGGGGGAACCGTCGCGTGCAATGATATCGCCGACTTTGGAATCGCCCTGGCCCTGGCCGACATGTTTATTTTTATCATAATTATAGCGAATTTTATATTCGTCCAATGACCGGATCGGTATTTTGACAACATCCCGGCCGTCTGACATAATGATGCTTTCTTCCGTAATTAAGTCGGGCAGATTGTTGCGGATGGCTTCCTGGACCTTTTCCTGATGTCGGACCTGGTCATCATGCCCTTTGCGGTGGAGCGACCAGTCTTCCTGTGAAAGAACAAAATGCTTCTGATCCTGTTTATCCATGCTCATCCTCCATGCTCATCCTCCCTTTTTTGAAAAATTTGCCGAGAATTTCGCCGTCACCATACCGGATATCCTAACATATGCTATTTTGGCGTTTAAAAACTTGGATCATCACATTTAAGATTACTCTATCTTATGCAATAAGGCAGAATATTTGACATTTTTCTTTTAGAAACAGGCTAAAGCCGGATAAGGAAAAAACCGGGCTGATATCGCCCGGCTTCCGGCTGCCGGATTACCGGTTCAGCAAGCTCCCGACATAGCGCAGCAGTTCATTGGCCGATGTGGAATTATAGCCGTAATCATCAATTAAACGCGCCACCACTTCATTGATCTTCTTCAACTGCTGTTCATCCGGCGTTTTTGTGGATGTTGTAATCTTGACAACGTCTTTTAAATCCGCAAACAATTTTTTCTGGATGGCTTCACGGAGCCGGTCGTGTGAATTATAATCAAACCGTTTCCCTTTTCTCGCATAAGCCGAAATGCGGATGAGGATTTCTTCCCGGAACGCTTTCTTCGCATTTTCCGAAATGCCGATCTGTTCTTCGATCGACCGCATCAGTTTTTCATCCGGATTAATTTCTTCGCCTGTTAAAGGATCATGCAGCTTCACTTTGTTGCAGAATGCTTCTACATTGTCGAGATAATTGTCCATCAGCGTTTTCGCCGATTCTTCATACGAATATACAAATGCTTTCTGCACTTCTTTTTTGGCAATTTCATCGTATTCTTTCCGCGCTAAAGAAATGAAATTCAAATACTTCTCTTTCAATTCCGGGGTAATCGACGGATGCTGGTCAAGCCCTTCCTTCAATGACAGAAGCACATCGAGGGCATTGATGGATTTCATTTCTTTTTTGATGATTGTAGAGGAAATACGGTTGATGACATAGCGCGGATCAATCCCGAACATGCCTTCATCCTGGTATTCATTTTTCAGTTCCTTTACATCCTGTGAATTGTACCCCTCTACTGCCATCCCGTCATACAAGCGCATTTTCTTAAGCAAATCGATATCCGCCCGCTTCGGTTCGCGCAACCTTGTTAAAATGGTAAACATCGCCGCAACTTTCAGCGTATGCGGAGCGATATGAATATCCGCCACATCGCTTTCCCGGATCATTTTTTCATAAATTTTCTCTTCCTCGGTTACCCGCAAATTATACGGAACCGGCATGACAATAATCCGTGAGTGCAAAGCTTCGTTTTTCTTATTGGCAATAAAAGAGCGGTATTCGGTCTCATTCGTGTGCGCGATGATCAATTCATCAGCAGAAATCAGCGCAAACCGGCCTGCTTTAAAATTTCCTTCCTGCGTCAGCGACAACAGATGCCAGAGAAATTTCTCATCGCATTTGAGCATTTCCTGAAATTCCATAATGCCGCGGTTGGCCTTGTTCAGTTCGCCGTCGAAACGGTAAGCGCGCGGATCCGATTCGGAACCGTACTCGGCAATGGTCGAAAAATCAATGCTGCCGGTTAGATCCGCGATATCCTGCGATTTCGGATCCGACGGGCTGAACGTGCCGATCCCCGTCCGCTTGTCTTCGGAAAAAAAGATCCTTTCAACGAGCACGTCTTCAATCCTTCCGCCATACTCTTCCTCCAGCCGCAGCATATTCAAAGGAGACAAATTGCCTTCAATCCGGATACCGTATTCCTCGTAAAAATCCGCCCGCAAATGTTGCGGAATCAAGTGAAGCGGATCTTCATGCATTGGGCAGCCTTTGATGGCAAATACAGCGCCCTGTTCAGTCCGCGAATACGCTTCAAGGCCCCGTTTTAACATTGTCACAAGCGTCGATTTTCCGCCGCTTACAGGTCCCATCAACAATAAAATCCGTTTTCTGACATCCAGCCTTTTCGCAGCCGGGTGGAAATATTCTTCCACCAATTTTTCAAGCGCCTCTTCCAAACCGAATAATTGATGGCTGAAAAAACGGTATTTTTTTACTCCGTCCACTTCCTCCACACCGGCATCCTTAATCATATTGTAAACTCGGGAATGAGCGGATTGTGCAACCCATGGCTTTTCTTTTAGCAAGTCAAGATACTCCCTGAACGTTCCTTCCCATCTCAGTTTTTCCTCTTCTTCACGGTAGTTTGTGAGTTTCCTCAGAATATCCATTTCGTACCTCCCCTTAGTCTTGTTGAAGAGACGTTTATATAATCTATGCCCCCAAGCGAGGGAACATGATAAAAAGAGACAACCTTATTCGGGACGAACGGACAGCGATAAACGCGAAAAACGAATAGGAAAAATTTCGTTTAGGGAGATTCTGGTGGATAAGGTACGTTCAAAAATTGAAAATAGGTGCATCTTTCAGTGAAATGGGCTATAATGAGGGGCAAAGAAGGAAAAACAGGGAGGATATCGAAGTGAAAACGTTCCTTATTATATTGGTAGCGATTTCATTCTTGTCCGCCATTTTCACGGCTGGATACGAAGACAAAGGGGAAAACTTCCGCGAGCAAGAGCCGGAGTATTAAAATGCTGCTCAAAGATTTTTTTGCACCGGGGATCTTCCGTGGGCAAAAGGCCGGGTGATCCCGACCATTTCCGGCATCGGCGCTTCCACACACGAAAGGCCGGAGAAATATTCAGCCTGGCATGTGGCAGGGACTTTGAGCGGGCAAGGCCTAGAAAAAATGCAGCTTAAAACATTCGGAAGGGATTTTTCACCGGGATCTTTCGTGAGCACGGGCCGGATGATCCGAAGCCGTTTCCGGCATTGGCGCTTCCGCAAACGAAAGGGCCGGGCGATGAATCAGCCCGGCCCTTTGTCATTTTAATCCTGGATACTGCTGCTGCCGCAATGCTTCATATACAAGGATGGCGGCAGTATTGGAAAGGTTAAGCGACCGCACTTTGTCTGTCATCGGAATACGCAGGCAGCGGTCCTTATTTTTTTCAATCAAGTCATTCGGCAGCCCTGAGGTTTCCCGGCCGAACATGAAATATAAATTTTTGTCCGGATCGCTGAAATCAAAATCCGTAAACGGCTTTTCGCCAAACGTCTCAATGTAGTATACTTCGCCGTCCGCATTTTTTTCAAAAAATTCTTCCAGTGAATCATAATAGACGATATTCACATGCTTCCAATAATCCAGCCCGGCTCTTTTTAACATTTTATCATCCGTTGAAAAACCGAGCGGGCGGATCAGATGGAGCGTTGTCCCGGTCCCTGCGCAAGTGCGTGCAATATTGCCTGTGTTGGCGGGAATTTCCGGCTGGTACAATACAACATGCAAGCTCAACATTTGTCACCTCGGGACTTATTATAACACGTTTCTCAACTATCATCTTCAATGGTAAAAAACTTGTACTTGATATTCGGCGTATAGGCGGAAGAGTCTTCATACGTCCAGTACCGTTTACGGCTATTGGTCGTATGGGCATTCACAAGCGGCATCCCGTAATAATCATAACCCGTGACAATGAGCGTATGGTCAAACCGGCCGTCCCCCTGGAAATCGATACAAATGACGTCACCGTACTTCAGCTCCTGCGGTGACGAAACTTCCTTTGCGCGCAAACCGGTTTTAGAATACTGCAGGTATGTCTTAAACGAATGTGCAACCGTCCAGCTGTAACTCCAGTTATTGTGCATCATCCACCAGCCCTGTGCCCTGTCCGGGTATCCGCGCATCGGTGCCCCGCCGGCGTAAAGGCATTGCGAGATATAGTTCGTGCAGTCATCCGTAAACGATTTGTAAGCCGGATTAAAACGGTTCCACCACTTTTCCGCATACTGGACAGCTTTCATGCGGTCATACACGTATGCGATCCGTTCGCCGCCAGCTGCTCCAGTTTTCTGCTCCTCATCATCCGGCAGAGGACCGCGCCATTCCGGAATGTCCGGCACAAGTTCCTCGTCTTCATAAAGCCTTCCATCGTAAAAAGATGCTTTTCTTTCCTCCACTGCTTCTTCAATGTAAAAAGCCGCTTTTTGTTTGATCATATACTGCATATGCACCGTATAATAAAGAAAGCTGTGGCTTCCCTCCTGGTCAGCCCGGGTTACTTTTGCTTCCGCTTTCACCTTTACAATCCGGGCATCCCGATTTGAAAGCCCCGTCTTTTTTCGTTCAATATCTTCAAATTCCCGCTCTGTTCCTCGCCCGGTAAAGTGAGCAAGCCTGTTTTCAAGATGTGCCTGGATTTGTTCTTTCAATCAGAAAACCCCCTCTCTTCATCACTATATGATGAAAAAATGGGGGAAATCAGTATCTGTATATTTTCGTGCTTTTTGAAAACGCAAAGATTCTTTTGTTTTGCTGAAAATTTGCGTTGGCGCTGCTTTTGGCACATAAAAAAGCGGCAGCCGTTATCAAGGAACGTGATACATTCCTAGAGCTTTCTTGACGCAGTACCGTTCCATGTGACGATTTTTTACCCGTATCCACGAAAGAAGCGGCATCAAAGTTTATCCTGAAATAGGCACCGGCTGATTTTCATTCTCCTGCTGATGCCGCGTGCACTGCGATGGACGTCTAATCGAAAAATGCAAGGCCTTTTTCGATTTCATTGCGGGCATCCGGATCTTCTTCCTGTTCGCGTGCGGAAAGAAGTGCAGCTTTTGCTTCTTCCCCGCCGATTTTCCCAAGCGCCCAGCCTGCCGTCCCGCGAATAACCGGGCGCGGATCTTCCTGCAAAATTCGGATCAGCTCCGGTACTGCGCTTTCTTCCTTAAAATGGGCGAGCGCGATAATCGCGTTTCGCTGGATCGGCTTTTTCCCGCGCCACGATCCTGCCATATGGCCGAACCGTTCTTTAAACGCGCGGTTGCTGAGGCGGAGAATCGGTTCCAGAAGTGGCTTGGCCGCTTCCGGTTCCGGCTCCATTTCCTCATGAAAATGAAAATCAATCCCTTTGTTTTTCGGACAGATTGTCTGGCACGAATCACAACCGTACACGCGATTGCCGATTTTCCCTTTAAACTCGTCCGGCAAGTAATCTTTTGTCTGCGTTAAAAAGCTGATGCACCGTTTGGCATTCAGCTGCCCGGCAGAAACAAGCGCGCCGGTCGGACAGACATCTAGGCATTTCCGGCAGTCACCGCACTGGTCCTCAACAGGTGTATCCGGTTCAAACGGAATATTGGTAATCATCTCGCCTAAGTACACATAGGAACCAAATTCCGGTGTGATGATCGAACAATTTTTTCCGCTCCAGCCAATGCCGGCCCTCTCGGCTACCGCCCGGTCGGAGAGTTCCCCTGTATCGACCATCGATTTGCAGCGGGCCCCTTCCACTTTTTCTTTAAGAAAATCTTCCAGTTTCGAAAGCTTGTCCCTTAAGATGGTGTGATAGTCCTCGCCCCAAGAAGCCCGGCAAAAGATCCCGCGGCGTGCGCCTTTTTTCCCTTTCGGCGGATTCTTGATTTTGGACGGGTAGGCGAGCGCAACGGCAATAATCGACTGGGGCGAATCAAAAATTAAAGAAGGATTCACCCTTTTTTCAATATCTTTTTCCTCAAAGCCGGACTGGTAGCCGAGTTCCTGTTGACGGATCAGGCGCTGCTTCAACTCCGTAAACGGGTCTGGAGAAGCAAACCCGATTTTGTCGATTCCGATCGTTTTGCTGAAGGCAATGACTTCTTTTTTCAATTCGGCCGTATCCATGATTCACCTCCCCCAAAAACAAACAATTTATATAAAATGAACTTAAGTTTTTGCATTCAGTCCGACCACCAATTTGCATGACGAGGACTTTTTGTACGGCAACAAGCGGCAATATGCGTATTGCTGCCATTAAAAACGCGCCATCATCAACTATAAAAATGATTGTCACAATAAAAACGCAGGGATTCTCCCCCGCTCTCCGGGTGAAACACTGCGTTGCTTCTTACATACATCAAAAAGATATGAACATTATATTAAAGACATCCGCTTCTGTAAAGAAACGCGGGGATCCGTCCATCAAAAAACTGTTACCCCTGTTACATTTTCCACCAACAGGGTAATGCAATAAAAAATAAACAAAAAGGGGTGTAGAAATTGTTCGGCGAAATTATAAAACTTTCGCTCGGTTTTTTTGCGGTGATGAATCCGATCGGGAATATTCCAATCTTCATTTCATTAACTGGTGGATATTCCTTAAAGGACAAACGGAAAACCGCCCGCAAAGCGGTCATTGTTTCTTTTATCATACTAACGGTTTTTCTTTTTCTTGGAAAATTATTGTTCGAGGTCTTCGGGATTACGATTCATGCGTTTCGCGTTGCAGGGGGGATCTTAATCTTCGGGATTGCCTACAGCCTGCTGCACGCTAAAAATGCAAGATCGCAAAGCCCGCATCCGAATGAGCGGAAAGAAGTTGAAGCCCGGGATGACATCTCTATTACACCGCTTGCCCTCCCGATCCTGGCCGGGCCCGGGACGATCGCAACCGTCATGGCGCAGACGTCTTCCCATTCCCTGCCAAACCTGGCAAGTGTTTTAATCGGCTATACCATTGTGCTCGCTTTAACCTTTGTATTGTTTTATTATTCATCTTCGATTATCTCTAAGCTCGGGCAAAGCGGCCTTAACATTATAACAAGGCTGATGGGGCTGATTCTTGCCGTCATGGCGGTTCAAATGATCGCAAGCGGCATCCACGGGCTGTTCCCGAAGCTGTAAAACAATCCGCTTCCATATACGGAACATATGGATATCTGCGTCCCGTTCTGGTCCCCCGGTTGAAAAAACGGTGCCGGTTGCGGAAACAGCGGGGATTCCGCAAGCCAAGATTTGAAAATGCAGCACAATATCCAAGGATCATACGGGTATCTGAGTCGCATTCCGATCCCCCGTTGAAAAAACCGGTGCCGGTTGCGGAAACAGCGGGGTTCCGCAAGCCAAAATTTGAAAAGGCAGCACAATACCCAAGGATCATACGGGTATCTGAAAGCCCTGTTCCGGTTTCTTGGAATGAAAAAAGCCGGTGCCATGTGTCGGCACCGGTTTTTTCAGCTATGAAAGGATTCGGTTAAAACCGGAACAATTTGTTTTTTCCGTGATACAACGCCTTTTAAAGTGGCCGTGTTGTTTTCCAGCTTGACATTATAGGCTTTTTCCACAATATCCGCCGATTTGCCGAGTGCAAGTGCGACGGAATCGTTTGTTAAAATATCCGTTACAACAAACAGGAACAAATCAAGCCCTCTGTCTGTAATCTGCGCTTGGATCGCCTGTTCAATTTCCGCCTGTTTCACGAGCACGTCATTTGTATCAACGGCATTTACCTGGGCAATCACCACTTTATGGCCAGCCATATCAAATTCTTTGGAGTCAAGTGTAATCAGCTGTTCCACCGTTTTGTCACTTAAATCCGCGCCGGCTTTCAGCATTTCAAGGCCGTATGTATCTGCATCCACACCGGCAATTTCAGCCAGTTCTTTCGCTGCCTTCACATCTTCTTCCGTGCAAGTCGGGGATTTAAACAAAAGCGAGTCGGAGATGATCGCAGAAAGCATCAGGCCAGCTATTTCTTTACTGATTTCAACCCCATTCTCTTTGTAAAGTTTATTTAAAATCGTTGCTGTACAGCCGACCGGTTCCGCACGGTAATAGAGCGGGTCGCTCGTTTCAAAATTGGCGATGCGATGGTGGTCAATGACTTCAAGGACCCGCACGCTGTCAATGTCGTCCGCGCTTTGCTGGCGTTCATTATGGTCCACAAGAATGACATTTTCCACTTCGTTTGCAACCGTTTGAACGAGGCGCGGCGCTTCCATGTGGAATGTTTCCAATGCGAATTTCGTTTCATTGCTCAATTCTCCTAACCGGACCGCCTCCGCGTCAACGCCCAATTTTGTTTTTAACGCTGCATAGGCAATCGCTGAACAAATCGCATCCGTATCCGGGTTTTTATGGCCGAAAACAAGTACTTTTTCCATTTCTTTGCTCCTTTTCTAAAAAAATATGAAGGAAATCTGGCATAGACATTCCTATTATAAAACATTTCGGGAAAATTTTTAAACATTGTCCGCTGGATGGATCAGAAAAAATCGGAACGATCCGCTTTTGCCCATCATACGATATACCGGTTGAAAGTGAGGAGGGAATCCAATGTTTGTCCATCCGTTTGATGATCATGCCGGTTTGAGAAACACACAGCCTGACGCCGGGAACCAGCAGGCAGTATGGCTCGCCAATCTAATCCAGGCAATAAACGGCGAATATAGTGCCATCGCCTGCTACGAGCAAATCGCAAGGAGAGCCCCGTCTGCTGAAGCCCGTAACATCATTATGGAAATCCGTGATGATGAGATTCGCCATTTCCAGACATTTTCGCAGTTTTACACGAACCTCACAGGCAGAAGGCCGCAGCCGCAAATCAGCGAAGCCTGCCCTTCCACTTACAAAGGAGGGCTTGAATTTGCCGTGAAAGACGAACAAAACACGGTCGATTTTTACAGAGAATTGGCGCGTTCCGCAAATAGCCCTGCCATGAAGCAGGCGTTTCTTGAAGCGGCAAAAGACGAACAGCATCACGCCGTCTGGTTTCTTTATCTGCTCATCAATATCCGCTGACCGTGCGCTCAAACACCTGCCAAAAATTCCCGAATCACCCGCACAAATTCATGGGGCTCTTCAAGGTACGGCTGGTGTGAGCTGTTTTCAAACATATGGAATTTTGCCCCCGGTATGAGCCGGCTATAGGCCCTCGTTGTTTCCGGCCTGGCTTCATCGTAACGCCCGCAGGTAAATAAGGCAGGCAGCCTGATCTCATGCAGGCGGCCTGTTACGTCAAATGTTTTCAAATTGCCGGACGGGTAAAATTCTGACGGCCCCCACATCGTCAAGTATACTTCTTCATTCGGACGGGCAAATTCCGATTGCAAGACGGCCGGCTTTTCTTCAAGACGGTTGACAAATTTTTTATAGAAAACTTTCATTGCCTCTTTGTATTCCGGAGAGGATGTCCGCCCCTCGCGTTCTGAACGCGCCAAAATTTCCTGGACATCGGGCGGCAGCTGTTTCCGGTGTTCATCCTGATCCTCTTTCCACTGTGGAGCGCTCAGGCATGGCCCGGAAAATATAACGCTTTTTACCCCTGCCGGCTGCTTCAGCAAATAGTTTGCCGCAAGCATTGTTCCCCACGAATGGCCGAGGATGTGGACTTTATCCAATGCAAGTGCCTCACGAAGCCGGGCAAGCTCCTCTGTGAATCTGTCAATTGTCCAGAGTAAGGGGTCATCCGGGTGGTCTGATCTTCCGGAACCGAGCTGGTCGTAAAAGACAACCGGCCGTTCATCCCCGAGTGCTTCAAGGGCAAAAAACGGCATATGTGTCCCACCAGGCCCGCCGTGCAATACGATAAGCGGCGTTTTGCTTCCGGTGCCCGTTATTTTGTAAAAGACATTCCCTCCCGTGACTTTCACATATCCTTCTGCCATATTGGGTTAACCACCTTTCGCTTTCCCTCATCCATATTTTACTATACAAAGCCTTTTTTCTGGATATTTTTTACCCCTTTGTTTACAATACAAAATGCTGGTTAAAGCATAGCTGTAGACTGTAAAGATAATAAAAAGGGAGTTGACAACATGAGAAAATACATCAAATGGCTGGCCGTGTTTTGCTTGCTGCTTGCGTTAACGGCATGCGGAAAAAATACGGACAACCAGAACGCTTCAAAATCCAATGACTTATACGGCCAGATCAAATCAAAAGGCGTCCTTTTGATCGGGACAGAAGGAACATATCCGCCATTTTCTTTCCATAAAAACGGAAAATTAACAGGCTACGATATTGATGTTGCAAAAGAAGTTGCAAAACGGCTCGGATTAAAAGCCGAATTTAAAGAAACCCAGTGGGATGCCATGTTTGCCGGGCTCAATTCCAAACGGTTTGATATGATCGCAAACCAAGTCGGGATCCGCGCAGACCGCCAGAAAAAATATGATTTTTCCACACCATATACGATTTCAAAAGCCGTTGTCCTTGTACGCAAAGACAATACGAACATCAAGTCCTTTGCTGATTTAAAAGGCAAAAAATCAGCCCAATCGCTTACAAGCAACTTTGCCACTATTGCCAAGAAAAATGGTGCCAATATTGTAAGTGTGGAAGGCTTTAACCAAGCGATCCAGCTTTTGACTTCAAACCGTGTGGATGCAACGGTCAATGATTCCCTAACTTATCTGGATTACAAAAAGCAAAAACCGAATGCTGCCATTAAAGTTGCCGCCACCGCAAACGATGCCAGCAAATCCGCTCTTTTGTTCCGGAAACATTCAGGGAAATTGACAGACAAAGTAAATGATGCTTTAAAAGATATGAAAAAAGACGGCACACTAACAAAAATTTCAAAGAAATGGTTTGGTGAAGATGTTTCCCAATAACCTTGCGTTTATCAGCAGCAACCAGCTGCATTTGGTGCAAAGTTCCCTTCTGTCGATGCTGAAGGGAGCTTTGCATTATACGATTCCATTAACGATCATCACTTTCTGTATCGGTCTTGTGCTGGCACTTGCCACGGCGCTGGCACGAATTTCCGGTATTAAAATACTGGAATGGATTGCCCGAATCTATGTCTCAGCAATCCGCGGAACCCCGTTGCTTGTGCAATTATTTATCATTTTTTACGGGCTGCCGTCTGTGCACATTACCATTGGTTCTTTTCCAGCCGCCATTATCGGCTTTTCGCTCAATGTCGGCGCGTATGCATCAGAAATTATCAGGGCAGCGATTTTGTCGATTCCAAAGGGACAATGGGAAGCAGCCTATTCGATCGGGATGAACTATTCACAGGCTTTGAGAAGAATTGTACTCCCACAGGCCGTCCGCGTATCGGTACCGCCACTTTCTAATACGTTTATCAGTCTCGTGAAGGATACGTCTCTTGCTTCCTTGATTTTGGTGGCCGATCTGTTCCGTAAAGCCCAGGAAATTGCCTCCACCACTTATCAATTTATGCTGCTGTATGTCGAAGCGGCCTTTTTGTACTGGGTGATTTGTTTGATTCTCTCAATAATCCAGCAAAAGTTGGAAGGCCGTTTTGATAAATACATCAGCAAGTAAGGAGGGACCTGTATGATTCGAATAGAAGGGTTACATAAACAATTCGGCAACCTTGAAGTGCTGAAAGGCATTGACTTAACCATTGAAAAAGGGAAAGTGATCGTCATCATCGGCCCATCCGGTTCTGGTAAAACCACGCTGCTCCGCTGTATGAATGCCCTTGAAATCCCAAATCAAGGCAGAGTACAGATCGGTGATGTATCCGTTGACTTTTCCCAACATCCCAATAAAAAAGAACGCGCGGCTTTGCGGCAAAAATCCGGCATGGTTTTCCAACAGTACAATCTTTTCCCGCATAAAACGGTTCTCGAAAATGTGATTGAGGGGCCTATCATTGTAAAAAGGAAAAACCGCCAGGATGCAGTAAAAAAAGCTGAAATGCTGCTGGAAAAGGTAGGCCTGCTTGATAAAAAAGATGCGTATCCGGCAAGCCTTTCCGGCGGTCAGCAGCAGCGCGCCGGGATTGCGCGGGCGCTTGCGATGGAGCCGGAAGTAATGCTGTTTGACGAACCGACATCCGCACTGGACCCGGAACTTGTGAGCGGCGTGCTAAATGTGATGAAGGAGCTTGCTGAAGAAGGGATGACAATGGCCGTTGTCACACACGAAATGCGGTTTGCCCGCGAAGTTGCAGACAAGGTGATTTTCATGGATGGCGGTGTCATCCTGGAGCAAGGCAAACCGGAAGAAGTATTCCATCATCCAAAAAACGCACGGACCAAGCAATTCCTGCAGCTGATTCAAAGCTAATGAAACGGATCAGGTTTTTCGATATAAAACGAGCTGCCCTCTATCAGGCAGCTCGTTTTATATTACTTGATTTTTTCAGCCGAAAAAGGGGATACGGTGTGTGTGTCAACAACAGCAACCGGCACTTTTTCTTTTTTCTTTGATGTTAAGAAGGCGTACATGGCACCGACAAAGACGCCGCCGCCAATCATATTGCCGAGCGTTACCACACCAAGGTTGTGCAAAATGCCCACGAGTGTAATGGTATCCGGGTGTGGTGCGGCAAGTGCCAGCGAGAACAGCACCATATTGGCAATGCTGTGTTCGTAGCCTGAAATGACGAAGCCAAACACGAGCAGCATCATCGAAGCGATTTTAGCCCCGTCTCCCTTTACGTTTATCGGAACCCAGAACCCTAAACAAACAAGCCAGTTACAAAGAATCGAACGGAAAAACATTTGGGCCGTCGTCAGGCTAATTTTCCCACCAACAACCGACATTAAAAACTGGCTGTTATCCGAATCCGCATAGAGTCCGCTGTAATGGATAAACAGCGCGAAAATCGCCGCACCGATCAAATTTCCGGCATACGTTGCCACCCAGTTTGTGAGCGCATCTTTCCAAGTTGTCGCTTTTTTTACCGTGCTCATTGTCATCATCATCGTATTGCCGGTAAAAAGCTCGCCGCCGCCAAACATAATAAGCACAAGCGCTGCGCCAAAAAATATTGAAGCCATAAAGGAAGTAACCGGAGACTTCGCATCAAAAAACGGCTCAGCAAGACGGTAACATATTATAATGGCAAAACCGATGAACATACTTGCCAACGCTGCTTTTGTCACATAACGAAGCAAGGATTCTTCCAGATATTTTTTCTTATTTAATGCCATTTGAACAACAGATTCAACGGCCTCGTACATAAACACCATCTCCAACATGAAAAATGTTTAATTGTGAATCATATCACAAACAACTGCCTTTCTATCATATCCCCTTTTTCCCTGTTTGTGTTTGTATATATTTTGAACGTTTATGAAGCGATTACACGAGAAAAGACTATTGATAGGCCGTCAGAGCTGCCCTATTTTACAAGCCAAAATCCGAGAAAATATTATATGTATATAATATTCATATTTAACAAAAAAGTATTGCTATTAAAGTCCTTTTTCATTAAAATAAGTTACAGAAAGAGAAGATTTGAGGAAGGATATAGAAAAAAATTAATTGAACGGAAAATTGCGGAGGGTACAAATGCTGCAAAGTCATTCTTATCGAATACTACATAATAAACTCAGTTTGGTTTGTCTTCTCCTTATTTTATTCATTCCTTGTGTGGAAATCATACAATTACTTATCAACCAAATCCAGTTTGGTGATAAGTGGGATCCTGCTTTTGCATTTTTCCTGACAGGCTCAAGCAGAGCGCATGGAGCACAAATCGTCTTAATTTGGTTTTTGCCAATTTATTTCTTGATTGCTTTTTCGGACGATGCCATATTGGATTATAAATTGGGATACAGAAATGTAGTCGTTAATAAAATCGGAATCAAAAAATACTGTTCAGAAAAGATACTATATAAGATGAACTTAAGTTTTTGACAGTTCTAATCTAACAAGCAGCCGGTCAATGACTTCTTGGCTCTTTTGGCTGGCTTGTTTCATAAATTCCGCCACGTGGGAGCGAATTTGGTAAAATTTGCTGAAAAAGACGTTGTTTACGACATCTTGCTTTAGCCACTTCCATAATCCTTCCACTGGGTTCAACTCAGGGCTGTATTTAGGAAGAAAAACAAATTCCATTCGTGGATTTTCTTTCAGGAAATCCTTGATAAATTGTGATTGATGCACTTTGCTGTTGTCCAAAACCATTACAATTTTACCTTGCGGGTATTTACTTAAAATGAGTTCTACAAAACGTCTATAGGCCAAGTAATTACTTTTTTCTTCTTCATAGTGCGTAATTTCGCCGGTTTCATAGTTTATGGCAGCGAACAGCTTTGCACCCTTA
>NZ_CALPDC010000029.1:0-38101 GCF_943193165.1 Weizmannia agrestimuris | reverse complement strand
CCACCTACTCATTGGTGCGATTCGCACCTTCACATTCCTTGAGGATGGGAGACTTCTTTCGGAAAGACGTTAAAAAATAATGGCAGTTCCGCCATCTGGGTGCGGGCGGATGTCGGCCGCGAAGAAGATGTGAAGCATATTGCGGCAACCGCCATTAAAACGTTCGGCGGCTTTGACACCTGGGTGAACAATGCCGGCGTTTTCGATTTTTGGCGAAGCGATGGACGTCAGCATTGAAGACATGAAACGCATGTATGACACGAATTTCTGGGGAGCCGTATACGGGACAAGGTTAGCCGTCCAGCATTACAAAAGCCGCGGCGTGCCCGGTGCTGTGATCAATATCGGCAGCCTGTTCGGCGACCGCGGAACCGTCATCCAGTCCACCTATGCTTCCTCTAAATTTGCGTTGCACGGTTTTACAGAAAGTATCCGGATGGAACTCGAAAAAGAGCATGCGCCCGTATCGATTACGCTCGTTCACCCCGGCCGGATCGATACGCCGTATAATGAGCATGCGCGCAGCTACCTTAAGAAACAACCGGCGCATTATATGTCCATGATTTACCCGCCTCAAGCCGTCGCGGAAGCCATCCTGTTTGCAGCCGAGCACCCGAAGCGGGATATGTATGTCGGATCGCAGGCAAAAATGGTCGCAGTCTTAGGCCGCTTCTTGCCACGGTTCATGGATAAATTAATGGAGCTGACCATGTACCGGACGCAGCACAGCGACCGGCCGTCAAAGTCGAAAGCGGACAGCGCCCTCTACCATCCGGGTTACGGCCTGCATGAACGGGGCACGAATAAAGGCTGGATGCGCAGAAACAGTTATTATGTCAAGATGAGCAAATATCCGCTTGCATCAGCCGCCATAGCTGCATTTGTCGGGGCAGCGCTCTGGGCTGCCGTTTCACCCAGGCAAAAAGATTAAGGGGCAAGCCACCTTGACCGCAGGGTGGCTTGTTATGGTTGGCGTTCCGCTGTTTTTTTACTGATGGCCGCCAGTTTTCACTGATTCTGGTCACTCGATAGGTTATGTTTACATAACCCCAATTTTGAGAGTGTTTTTTTCCACGTCCTCTCTTTTCCCTGGCTTTAACTGCTCTCCCGGTTTTTCCCAACTTCCCGGGTTTCCCATGGCGTTTCGTTGATACCAGGCTTGCATCCCTTCTTGCATTGACAAAAAAGGAAGGCGCCGCCTCCCTTATGATTCCGCCATCTTGATGATCCGCGCCGGGTTTCCGCCGACGACTGCATTGTCGGGCACATCTTTGACCACGACGGCTCCGGAAGCGATCACCGCGTTGTTGCCGATCGTAACGCCCGGGTTAATCACCGCGCGTCCGCCGATCCAGACGTTATCGCCAATTTTCACCGGTTTGGTCAACTCCAGGCCGGACACGCGCGTTTTTGCATCAAGCGGATGTGTTGCCGTATAAATATGGACACCCGGCGCCAGCATGCAGTTTTTCCCGATTTCAACCGGTCCCCCGTCGAGAATTACACAATCGAAATTCGCATAAAAATTCTCTCCGACATGAATGTTAAACCCGTAATCGCAGCGGAAATCAGATTCGATAAAGAGGCGTTCCCCCGTCGAACCGAATAATTTTTTCAACAATGCTGTCCGGGTTTCCAAATCGGTTTCGTCCGTTTCATTGAACGTACGGACGAGGCGTCTTGCATTAAGCCTCGCCTGCGCGAGTTCCGGGTCTCCCGCATTGTACAACTTCCCGGCAATCATTTTTTCTTTTTCTGTACTCATGGGCCAGCCTCCGTTTATCCCTGTTTTTTCTTCGGTACATATTCAAAAATTTTTCCGCTCTCAAAAAAATCGACAAGCCGCGAAAGCCAATCGTAATATTCTGCAAGATTGAAAAGCTCATTTAAAAAATGATTCAGCTGCTTCTCCATTTCCGGCGGCAGCTCTTCATTGTCCTTTAGTTCTGCCAACTCACGCGCAAATTTTTTTTCGAAGAATTTGTTGCGATGAATGATTTTCCGCAAATTGGACGTAAAAATGGCAACAAAAGTGTCGTAAAAATCGAGGCCGACATTGTAAAGATCTTTCCGGACCCCTTTTTCAAACACTTTTTCCGCGATATTCATATCGACCATTTCGCGGACTACCTGGCTCATCCTTGTCTTGCTCATGCCTGTTGCCTGGGACAATTCATCGAGCGTCATCGGCCTGTGGTTCATATAGATAATGCCGAGGACACGCCCGACGGTTGGCGGGATGCCGAAAGCACGAATATGGTCCGCAATTTTTTCAATATATTGTTCTTTCGCCCGGACAACTTTGTCCAACGTTTTTTCTTCCATTCCAGAAATGCTCCTTTTGGCCGCTTTGCCGAAGTACTGTAAAAAATGATGAACCAATTGCCTTCAATTACAATATATATCATCTATATAATAAGTACAATACGTAAACTTTTCATTTTACAAATTTTACGGTATACTTATATTGTAACCAATCTCTACCCAAAACAAACTGGAGGTGCGAAAATTGTTAAAGTTTGACCACGTCTCGAAAATTTATAAGGGCGGCAAACGCGCCGTGGACGATTTGAATCTCGAATTTGCGTCCGGCCGTTTTATCGTTTTTATCGGCCCGAGCGGCTGCGGTAAAACGACCACGATGAAAATGATCAACAGGCTGATTGAACCGACAGAAGGCACCATTTATATCAATGGCAAAAACATCAAAGATACGGACCCCGTTAAACTGAGAAGAGAAATCGGGTACGTGATTCAACAAATTGGTTTATTTCCCCATATGACAATCCAGCAAAACATCTCTCTTGTCCCGCGATTACTAAAATGGCCTGAAGAAAAACAACGGGAGCGGGCCAAAGAACTGCTCCAGCTCGTCGATATGCCAGAAGAATTTTTGGACCGTTACCCGCATGAACTGAGCGGCGGCCAGCAGCAGCGCATCGGCGTTTTGCGGGCACTGGCGGCAGACCAACCGCTCATTTTAATGGATGAACCGTTTGGCGCGCTTGACCCGATTACCCGCGACAGCCTGCAGGACGAATTGAAAAAGCTGCAAAAGGAACTTGGCAAAACCATCGTATTTGTTACCCACGACATGGATGAAGCGATTAAACTCGCCGACCAGATTGTCATCATGCGCGACGGCAAACTGGTCCAAACCGGCACGCCGGATGAAATTCTCCGCGAACCGGCCAACGAATTTGTGGAAACGTTTATCGGCAAAGAACGGCTGCTTCAGGCCCGGCCGAATATCCAGACCGTTGAACAAATCATGAGCCCGAAAGCCGTTACAGTCACAGTCGATAAAACATTAACAGAAGCCATCCAAATCATGAAAGAACAGCGGGTTGACTCCCTGCTTGTCGTAGACAGCCGGAAAGTGCTCCTCGGCTATATCGATGTCGAAATCATCGATCGAAACCGCAGGAAACCGGTTCTTGTCAAAGACGTGGTGGAAACGAATTTAATCGCAGTGGAAAAAGACACCCTCGTCCGCGATACAGTCCGGAAAATTTTAAAACGAGGCATTAAATACGTGCCTGTTGTCGACCATGAACACCGGCTTGTTGGCATTGTCACGAGAGCAAGCCTCGTCGATATCGTTTACGACTCCATCTGGGGCGAAGAGGAACCCGTATCTGAAATCATCAGTTAGGAGGAAAAATCATGGAAGCCTTCATGCAGTTTATGGAAGCCAATTGGAGCGAACTGTTGTTCAAAACATGGCAGCATTTCTATATCTCCATCACGGCTGTCATCTTAGGCATCGTTGTCGCTGTTCCGCTTGGCATCTGGTTGACAAAATACCGGCGGGCAGCAAATATTGTGATGGGCATTGCGGGCGTTATCCAAACTTTCCCAAGCCTTGCCATTTTAGCCTTCTTCATTCCGATTTTCGGTATTGGAAAGCTTCCCGCCATTGCGGCGTTGTTTTTCTATTCGGTCCTGCCTATCTTGCGGAACACGTACACCGGCGTAAAGGGGATCGACCCGAAACTGGTGGAAGCAGGGCGCGGGATGGGGATGACCGGATGGGAAAGAGTGATCCATTTGGAACTTCCCCTTGCCATCCCTGTGA
This sequence comes from Weizmannia agrestimuris, assembly GCF_943193165.1. Taxonomy (NCBI): domain Bacteria; kingdom Bacillati; phylum Bacillota; class Bacilli; order Caryophanales; family Bacillaceae; genus Heyndrickxia; species Weizmannia agrestimuris. The sequence continues at coordinate 34,023 of NZ_CALPDC010000029.1, read as the reverse complement.
TCATGGCCGGTATCCGCCTTTCCACTGTTTATTTAATTGGCTGGGCAACCCTTGCCTCTTTTATCGGCGCAGGCGGCCTCGGAGACTATATTTTCAGCGGGCTTAATTTGTACCAGCCGGAAATGATCGCGGCCGGCGCAGTACCGGTAACCATTTTGGCGCTTATCGTGGACTACCTGTTTGGAAAGCTTGAAACGATTGCTACTCCAAAAGGCATCCGGAAACAAAAACAGGCCGCTTAGAAAGGATGACGGCACATGAAAAAATTAGCAGCCCTCTTGCTTGTTTTCTGCTTAAGCATCTTTGCGGGCGGCTGTACGCTGCCAGGCCTAAGTGCCGCAGACAGCCAGTCCGTAAAAATCGGCATGACCAACTCAACGGAAACACAAATTATCGGTTATATGGAAAAAGATATGATCGAACATTATACCAATATAAAAGTCGATATGGTCAACAATCTTGGTTCCTCGATTGTGCTCCATAAAGCGATGACAAGCGGGCAGATCAATATTTCCGCTGTCCGCTACACCGGGACGGATCTAGCAGGCGCACTCGGCATGGAACCGGTGACCGACCCGGAAAAAGCGTTAAAAATTGTCAAACAACAGTTTGAAAAACGGTTCCACCAAACATGGTTCGACTCTTTCGGATTTGCCAACACCTATGCCTTTACTGTTACCAAATCCTTAGCAGACAAAGACCACTTGACAAAAGTTTCCCAATTAAAACCAGTGGCAAAAGATTTGCGGCTTGGCGTGGATAACTCCTGGCTGAAACGGAAAGGCGACGGTTACGACGGTTTTGTGAAAACGTACGGATTTACATTTGGAAAAACGTACCCGATGGAACTCGGGCTTGTTTATAAAGCCGTCAAAAGCGGAAAGGCGGATGTTGTGCTTGCCTATTCAACCGACGGAAGAATCAATGCATACAACCTCGTTATGCTGAAAGACGACAAACACTTTTTCCCGCCGTATGACGCCTCCCCTGTCGTACGCGACGACACGTTAAAACAACATCCTGAACTCAGGAAAGTTTTACAAAAGCTTGTTGGAAAAATTGATACGAAAACAATGCAGCAGTTGAATTATGAAAGTGACGTCGAAATGAAAGAACCGTCGACGGTGGCAAAAGAATTTCTAGAAAAACATCATTACTTTGAATAGGAGGGGTGATCATGGAAACGATCAGGAGCGTACTTCATTATTACGGGGAAAACGGCAACTATGTATGGGTACAATTTTACCGCCATTTCCTGATGTCGGCATATGGTGTTCTGTTTGCAGCGGTCGTCGCGATTCCGCTCGGGATTTTCATGGCCCGCCGCCGCAAGCTAAGCGCCTGGATTCTCACACTTGCCAATATCATCCAAACGGTCCCGTCGTTGGCGATGCTGTCCATGTTGATGCTCGTTATGGGACTCGGCACCAATACGGTCGTGCTTGCCCTGTTTCTTTACTCGCTTTTGCCGGTTTTAAAAAATACGTATACCGGCATCCTCAGCGTCGATCAATTTTTGCTTGAGTCCGGCAAGGCAATGGGGATGACAAAGTTCCAGATCATGCGGATGGTGGAACTTCCACTTGCATTGTCTGTCATTATGGCCGGCCTCAGGACCGCACTCGTCGTTGCGATCGGAATTGCAGCCATGGGCACATTTGTCGGCGCAGGCGGACTCGGAGATATCATCGTCCGCGGAACCAGCGTCTCAAATGGCACATCGATTATTTTAGCCGGTGCCATTCCGACTGCCTTGATGGCTGTCGTTGCCGACTTTATCATGGGCTGGATTGAACGCCGCCTTTCCCCGGTAAAAAAGAAAACACGCAAACAGACTGTAGAACAGGCAGCATAAAAGGATACCCCGCGTGACGCGGGGTATCCTTTTTGATATGGTATCGCCGGGACGAATCAGTTCGCCTGAGATATCGGCGTTTCTGCCGGAAATCGCAAAATACGTCTCGAAAATGAGCGCCTTCTCCGGTGACTTTGCAGTTCGTCCACCTTAAAAGACCGGAGTGGTTTCCAAATACAGGCGGTTTCTGAAATACCGTTTTTTCAAGAAAGCAACCGAAAAATGAGCATTTTCCTGATCATCAGCAGGTAAGTACGAAAGACAGACTTTCCCCTTCGTGCTACCCTATTTTTCAACCACCTGCAAAATTTTTACGTCCCGGGGTGAGAGCCGGACCGTTTCTGATTCAGTATCCCCGTTAATCAGTTCCAGGTACGTGCCACCTGCATTCACAAACTGAACCTGATCTGTGTGGTTAAGCAGGAACAAGTATTTTTCATTTCCATTTTTGCGCACCACCACTTCCACGCCACGAGGAGCATCCAAAGCTGGTCGGACATCCGCTTCCTGTAAAATGTCTTTTAAAAGAGAAGACAAATATTGTTCATCCGGCTGTGTCCCAATATAATAAGCTTTTCCTTTTCCGCAATGATGCGCGGTGACAGCAGGCGACCCGGCCAAATAGCCGTCTTTGAACCAGGCCAAAGCTTCGGCACCTTTCAAGTGAATCTTTTCCTCCCACACGCGAATAGCCGCATCGCCATACCCGGTCCGGATTTGATGCACCGCCCCTTTTTTCATCGGCGCAAACTCTTCAACATAAATGCCAAGAATATCCCGGTACGCGCCCGGATAGCCGCCAAGATACACACGGTCGTTTTCATCCGCAATGCCGCTGAAGAAATTGCTGACAAAATAACCGCCTTTTTCGACATAGTCTTTTACTTTATCCGCAAATGCCTTTGTCACCCTGTAACTTGCCGGCGCAAAAACTACTTTATACCGGTCCATTGCCTCATCCGGGTGAATAAAATCGACACCGATGTTTCGGGTATGAAGCACCTTATAAAACGGCAGAAGCTGTTTAATATAGGTTACAAGCGAAGAAGGTTTTGAATCGAGCTCCAATGCCCACCAGTTTTTCCAGTCAAAAACAATCGCAACATCGGCTGCATATGCTGAACCCGTTACCTTTTCCAAATTTTTCAACTCATTACCGAGTTGCACCACTTCCCGGAAATTCCGGCTTTCTTCATCCCCGGAATGTGGCACCATCCCGCTATGGAATTTCTCCGCGCCGCCCTGGGATGCGCGCCATTGGAAAAACATGATGCCATCCGCTCCGTGCGCAGCCGCTTCATAACTCCAAAGCCGCATCACGCCCGGTGCTTTCACAGCGTTTTGCGCCCGCCAGTTCACCGCGCCGGCTGCCTGTTCCATTAGCAAAAACGGCTGTTTTTTCAAACTGCGCGTCAAATCATGGGCCATGAATTGCGCATACGGGATGTCCTCAAACGGATCCGGGTAGGCATCCCATGTCACAAGATCCATTTCTTTCGCCCAATGGAATCCGTCCACCGGTTTGTGCAGCCCCATTAAGTTTGTCATCACCGGCACATCCGGCGTATATGCTTTCAGGATATCGCGTTCCATTTTATAAAGCGCAAGCAGCGAATCATCCATAAAGGCTTTGTAATCGAGCTGTTGCATCGGATTGGCAAAAGTCGGCGTTTTCCCCGGTAGACAGATTTCTTCCCATTCATAATAACGCTGGCTCCAGAAGTCCGTTGACCAGCTTTTATTCAAGTTCTCGATCGTGCTGTATTTTTCTTTGAGCCATGTTTGAAAAGCCTTTTTGCAGTTGTCGCAGTAGCATTCGGCAATGTGGCAGCCATACTCATTGTTCACATGCCACATGACAAGCGCGGGATGGTTTTTGTACCGTTCCGCAATTTTGCGCACCAGTTTCGCCGCAAGCCGCGCGTAGTCTTTGCTGTTCGGGCAATAATGCTGGCGCGACCCCGGCAGAAAGCGCGCCCCGTCCTTGTCAACCGGAAGCGAATCGGGATATTTCCGCGACAGCCATGCCGGCGGGGCCGCAGTGGCAGTGGCCAGGTCCGCCCCGATGCCGTTTTCCGCAAGCATATCCATGATTTTATCGAGCGTTGAAAAATCATATGTTTCTTCATCCGGCTGCAGCCTTGCCCAGCTGAAAATGTTGATGCTTACATAATTGGCGCCGGCTTTTTTCATCAGCCGCATGTCTTCTTTCCACACAGATTCATCCCATTGTTCAGGGTTATAATCCCCGCCGTAATAAAATTTTTCTTGTTTTTTTAACATCACGCATTCCTCCAAGTTGTCCGTTATTTAAGTGCACTGCCACCCAATGCTTCCATCCTTCTTCCACTTTTGTGAAAACGGTATCATTCATAACCCCATCCTAGCACCGTTTTACGCAAAAATCAATAAAAATTTAAACATTTCAGCTGATTTTTTACATAATTTTTACGTAAATATTTTGCGAGGGAAGCGTTTCATTTGCTGCTTTCTCTTATAACAAGTTTTGTCCCCAGTCTGACTTTTTTAGGGATTTCCCGACTGTTTATACGTTCTAGCAACAGTGTCACCCCTTCTTCGCCCAAAACTTCGGTATACACTTTTACGGTGCTCAAGGCGGGGACCGTATATTGGGACACACTTACGTCATTAAAGCCGATCAGACTCACTTGTTCCGGAACCCGGATGTTATTTTCATGAAGGGCCTTTAAACTGCCGATCGCCATCGGATCATTTGCAATAAAAAAAGCTGTCGGCAAATGATCCCCCAAGTTCCGAATGGCAGAAATCATTTGCTGGTAGCCGGCACGAACATCATATTTCCCTTTAAAATCGAAAACATCTTCTTTACGATAGAGCCCTAACTTTTGCATATATTTGGTATATTCAAGACTGCGCGGATCAATTCCGGAATTCGTTTCATCCTCAGCAAGCGACCCGATATATCCAATCCGCTGATGTCCCTGTTGAACGAAGTAATCAATGACATCTTTAACTGCCTGTTCAAAATCTATCATGACCTGATCAGCACTTCCCACCTCATAATAAGTATCCACAAAGCAAATCGGTTTATGAAAAGATTGAAGAACTTGAATCTGCTGTTCTGAGAATTTCCCAATGGCTAAAATTCCTTCCACATCACCCGGGATCTTTTCGTACTCGGCATAAATCCGAGAGATGATCAGGCCATGTTCCTGTGCGCATTTTTCGGCTCCTAAGCGAATGGACATATAGTAAATATCATTCAGTTCTTCTTCCTGCGAGCTCCATTGTACAATTGCTATTTTTTCCTTTCTCGCAGTTTTTTTGTTCATATGTTTTGTATAGTTCAGACTTTCGGCTGCTTCAAATATTTTTCGCTTTGTTTCATCAGATGCAACGACCTTATCGTCATAATTCAGGACTCTGGACACGGTTGCAATGGATACCCCCGCCATTTTAGCAATATCAGCCATTGTCGCCATAATAACCACCTTTTCCTTTACGAAAACTCTATGTAAATTTTTATTTATTTTTACGTAAAAATATTCCGCTTACGTTTATTGTAAACGGAACAATTAGTTATAATCAAATTTTTTATAAAATATTTTTAAACTTATCTTATGAAAAAACAGGAACCTTCCGCTGCGCAATCAAAAGAGCCTGCCCCTTGCTTCTTTTTTGATTTCCCAAGTCTTTGCCGGCCGATCCTGCACTGGCTTTCCACCGGACTATCCCGCTCTCGTTCACTTCGCTTTTGACCCAGGCAAGTCACTAAAAAACACAAACCCGGGGGCAATCCCCGGGTTTGTGTTTAGACAAATTATTCTGCTTCTTCCACCACGCCTTGCAGAGATGCTGCTTTTTTGCCGTGGACAAAATAATAAAGAAATACGCAAAAGACAAGGACAACAGCCATGATGGCGTACAAGCCGTGATAACCAGCGAACGGAACCAAAAGCCCGAGCAAAAACGGACCGACCCCGACACCGGCATCAAGAAAAATAAAGAATGTTGAAGTCGCAAGCCCAATCCGGTTTTTCGGCGATACTTTGACTGCAATCGCCTGCCCGCTTGCCGAGAAAGTGCCGTACCCAAGCCCGACGAAAATCCCGGCCAATAAAATTAATAGTCCGCTGTCAGCCTGGTTCAGCAGCACGAGCCCTGCCGCAAACAAAAGAAACGAAGGATACATGACAAAGTTCTCGCCTTTTGTATCAAACCATCTTCCCGTAAACGGCCTGGACACCAGCACCGTCACGGCATAAACAATAAAGAAAAAGCTTGAAATATCTACAAGGTTCATTTCTTTCGCATACGAAGTCAAAAAAGACAGGATGCTTGAGTAGCCGAGCCCGACAAATGCGCTGATGATGGCAATCGGGAACACTTTCGACTCAAAGAAATTGCTGATTTTGAGCCCTTTCATCTTTTCCAGATCCGCTTTTGAGAGTTCCACTTTCGGCACCTTTAAAAAGAGCGCGGAGATAAAGCTCAAAGCCAATAGCACAAGACATAAGGCAAATACCATATTAAAACTTGCGTGCTGAATGAGGAACATGCCGACGAAAGGCCCGACAGCCGCGGCAAGTGTTACACTCAATGCATAATAACCCGTGCCTTCCCCGCGGCGTTCATTGGGTATGATCCCGGCAACAATGGTTCCTGTTGCAGTTGAAGCTATTCCAAGTGCTGCACCGTTTAAAAAGCGGACAGCCAGTAAAACACCCAGTTGATTCGTCACAAAATAAAATAATGAAATGATGAGAATCGCAATAAAACCGGCATAAAGCATCTTTTTCCTGCCGATGCGGTCAATCGATTTGCCGGCAAAGAGCCGCGCAACCAGGACCCCGACGACGAAAATCCCTGATGCCAGGCCGGCCACGCTTGGCGATGCATGAAATCGGTCAGTCGCAAAAAGCGTAACGGTCGCCATCAATAAGTAAAATGTAAAATACAGAAAAAAGTTCGCGGTCGAAACGATTATAAAATCCTTTGTCCATAACTTCGGCCTGCTCAATTTGTTTCCTCCCCTTTGTAATCTAAATTGTCTCTGATTTGCGGAAGCAGTTCGAATATGATCTTTTGCTCCGCTTCCGGAATCCCCTTCATTGCCTGCTGTTCCAATCCGGTAATTTCCGCGCGGCACTGCCGGTAAATGTTTTCGCCTTTATCCGTCACCCGGATCACTTTTTCTCGGCGGTCTTTTCCCGGGATCTGTTCCACGCTTCCCTGTTCTTCCAGCTTTTGGACAATCCTTGTCACGTTCGGTTTTTCAATTTGATAATACTTGCAGATTTCCACAAGCGTGCACGGGCCGAAATTCCGCACATAAAACATCACCTGCCAGAGCGAATAGGACAACCCGAACTGTGCCAATAAGCCGTTCAATTTCTTGATCAGCACACGGTATAAGCGTATATAGCGGTAAAACAGCCCTTGCATCCAAAACCTCCTTCAATTTCTTGAACATCCGCCCTGACCCTTATTAGAAAGCACTGGCCACAGCGAGATCATTTTCGTAATCAACACGCCTTCACCATCCACCCGCGCCCACATCAGAAGCGCAGGCATCATACAAACAGTTTCGTTACCCTAAGCAACATTTCGCAAGACTAAATATAAAGGTTAATTCAATCGTTGTCAATGGGCGGTTGTACCCTACGGTTCAGTTCCTGAAAAAATCCTCCGAGCCACTGATGGTGTCGAAGCAACAAAATAACTTGCCATATCATGCGGCGGTTACAAAAAGAGGATAGATAGAGCATTGATGCTGCTCATCTATCCTCTTTGTGATTTTCATCATGTAACCAGGCAAAAACTCAAACCGACTCCATCAACCTGCACTCGACCCCCAGTTTGTTCGCTAAGTTTTCCAGCATCGATTTTGTCATGCGGTCTAAATCGTATTGGGGGTTGAAATCCCATTCTTCTTTGGCCGCTGTGGCGTCAATGCTGTTTGGCCAGGAATCGGCAATTTGCTGTCTGGCAGGGTCAACCTTGTAATCCATCGTAAACGCCGGTATATATTTCCGGATTGAAGCGGCAATTTCTTCAGGGTCAAAGCTCATGGCCGTTATATTAAAGGCATTTCGGTGTTTTAATCCAGACGGGTCCGCTTCCATTAATTTGATAATCGCATCAATCGCATCCGGCATATACATCATATCCATATACGTGCCCTTCGCAATATAAGATGTATACTTTTGGTGCTTTAACGCTTCATAATAGATATCCACCGCATAGTCTGTCGTCCCGCCGCCCGGAAGCGCTTTGTGGGAAATCAGGCCGGGAAAGCGGAGGCCGCGGGTATCCACGCCGAATTTTGTAAAATAATAATCACAGAGCAATTCCGCACTTACTTTCGTAACACCGTACATCGTATTTGGCCGCTGAATGGTGTCCTGGGGGGTATGGTCTTTCGGCGTTGACGGGCCAAAAGCGCCGATCGAGCTTGGCGTGAACAACTGGCAGTTGGAATGCCGCGCCACCTCTAGCGCATTCAATAGACCGCCCATATTCAAATTCCAGGCGAAAAGCGGGTTTTCCTCAGCTGTTGCGGACAAGAGCGCCGCCAAATGGATGATCGTATCAATCTGATAGTCATTGACCAGTTTTTGCATCCGCTCGCCGTCCATGACATCCAGTGTCGCAAACAGGCCATCGGTTACAACCGGGCTGTCATCCACATGGCGGATATCCGTGGCGAGGACATTTTCTGCTCCGTAAAGTTCCCGGATCCTGATCGTTAATTCTGTACCGATTTGCCCCAGGCTGCCGGTTAGAAGTATTTTTTTCATCGCAAACAACCTCCCGTTAAAAATGAAAATGGGTCCAGCCCCTGTTGGAAAGGGCGCCACACAGCCGTTTCAGATAACGCTCAGCGCTTCGCCGACTTTTTGATATACAGCAAGCACTTGGTCGAGCATTTCTTTCGTATGGCCGGCAGTAGGCATATTGCGCACTCTGCCGGTTCCCTTTGGCACGGTCGGATAAGTGATGGCTTTGGCGTAAACCCCTTCCTCAATAAGACGGCGCGAAAATTCCTGCGTGACCGTTTCTTCGCCGATGATACAAGGCGTAATCGGGGTTTCCGATTGCCCGGTATTAAACCCGATTTTTTTCAAGCCTTCTTTTAAATACCGCGCGTTTTCCCACAGCCGGTCGACTCTCTCTGTTGAATCCATTAAGATGTCGATCGCCTTTATGCAGGCTGCGGCAGATCCCGGCGTCATGGCTGTCGAAAACAAAAACGAGCGGGCGCGCACTTTCAGCCAGTCAATCAGTTGCCGGGTGCCGGCCACATAGCCGCCTACAACACCAATCGCCTTTGAAAGGGTGCCAATTTGGAAATCAATTTTATCGGAAAGGCCAAAATGCTTTACCGTTCCTGCGCCGTTTCCCATTACGCCTGAGCCATGAGCATCATCGACATACGTCAATAAACCGAACGTCTCGGCAATTTCCACGATCTCCGGAAGCTTCGCAACATCCCCGTCCATGGAAAAAACGCCATCGGTAATATACATGATTTTTTCGTAGGCGCCGCTTTCAACCGCTTCTTTTGCAGCCCGCCACAAGTCATCCATGTCCTGGTGTTTCACCCGGATGATTTTTGCCCCGGACAAACGGCAACCGTCAATAATGGACGCATGGTTCAATTCATCAGAAAGAATGGCGTCCTTTTTTGTCATGACCGCTGAAATTGCACCCATATTGCAGTTAAATCCGGATTGAAAGGCAATCGCCGCTTCCGTATGCTTAAATTCGGCAATCTTTTTTTCCAGCTCTTCATGTATTGTCATCGTTCCGTTAATGGTCCGGACAGCGCCGGCCCCGACACCGTACTGCTTTGTCGCATCAATCGCTGCCTGGACCAGCCTTTCATCGTTTGCTAACCCGAGATAATTGTTTGAAGACATGTTGATGACTTCTTTGCCGCCAATTTTAACAACCGGTCCGTTGGGGCCTTCCAGTGTATCAATGATGTTGTACAGCCCCTTTTCACGCAGTTCCTCCAGTTGCGGGGTTAATATGTTCTCTAACACTTTTCCGGACATGACAAAAAACCTCCGTTCATGCATTTTTCAATCTATCTTCCGCAATCCGCGAATGAAAGCGCTTTTATTTTATCATTTTAAATGACTTTTCCTTCACTTGCATTTCCATTTTTGCTGTGTGTATCCTCCATATTTGCCTTTCCTTTCTGTTATTGCCGGATAAATTGCAAAAAAAGGCCGTTAAGTTTTAACCTAATGGCCTGATTTCGAAAAGATGAAATGCATTAAAGGTCAGAGTGGATTGCAAATACAGCGCCGAGTCCACTGTCTTCTCATAAATTTGCAGGTCAGGGTGGGTTCCCTGCTTGATAAACGTGATGATTTCTGGATCGTAAATATCCTGATGCTGCAAATTGATCGAACTCGTATAAAATTCCCCATGATGTTGATCCAGAATATGCTTCCGGATTTGGTAACGCCCGGGCGGCAGCCCTGAAATCACCATTTTCTTTTCCTTTGTGACAGAATGGAGAAAGTAGCTTTCGACAGAATAAGAAGGATTGATATAAGAAGGGTTGTACACGGCCAATTGGTAACCGTTTTCCCCTTTTGCCATGACAAAATCCTCCCCTTCAGCTAAAATCTGCAGCGCCATTTTTTCCATCAGCTGCAAGTTAAAATAAGCAGGGCGTTTGATTTGGTAATAATACAAAAGGGCAATGCCGTTCATCGCAATATGGCCCCGGCCTGTATTGTTTTTTTCCAAGGAATGGGTATCAATCCAGAATCCTAAGCCGTCTATTTCTTTCATGGCATCGAGCATTTCTTTAAAAATAAGGGCCGAGCGAAAAAAAGTACCGCTTAAATCCATCGTATTTCCGTAAAGTGTATTCCAGTCCGTAAGAAAAATTGGCACCTTGGCCAAACCGGCAGACGATAAACGATCCTTTAATTGCTTACACGTTTTCTTTACGAAGTTTTTTACACCTTCAAAAGTGCGGTTATTCATATCGGTAAAATCCACTTTTTCATTTGGGTTGCAGGTAAAACAAACGAACTCACACTCGCCGGAAATTTGCTTTAAAAAGGCATCTTTAGAGGCTTCCAGAGAAACCGGCACATGCAGGCCCACTTTCACAGCAGAAGCCCGCTTCTTCACTGTTTGATAAAAGGCGTGGTAAAAGTTTTTTTGTGTGCCGCCCCACTCCCGGAAAACCAATTCAAACCGCCATTTTCCGAGAAAAGCACTGCCAAAGTATTGAAGGCTGTGCTGTAAAAAGGCATCCAGCTTCTTCAAATATCCGGCGCTGTCTGCTGCTTCTTTTTCTACCTCCACGCGAATGAAAGGCACAAGCCCAAGCCGTTGGAAGCTGTTCAACGCGGTTTGCAGGACGCGATCTAAAAAATCAAACAGTATTTGGTTTCACCCGCAAAGTAAGGGTGCAAAACCAAACCGACCTCTTTGCCCTTATTATACTCGATTTTTCATTAAATAGGGAAAACGCATACAACGCTGGAAAATCCCGCACCGGATGAAAAAAAGCCTATGCCGCGAAAAAGCGCCGGCAACTGGGCATAAAAGGCCAGCAAATGAACGAAGGTTTGCCGGCAAACAGCATGGTTATTCTTTACTCCCCCGTTTAGAAGCCGGGCAAAACCCAAAGCGACACGATTTTTCGTATGGATCCCCCCGTGGCGGCGCATGATAACGGAAAAGGCAGATAAAGAGGGTGTGCAAAATTCAAAAAACGATCAATGTCGGAACGGTGTCCAAGCACCAGCGGAAAGCGGCGAGAAAAAAAGGCGGCAAATTAAATGAGTACAGTTTGGCCGGGCTTGGGATCGGTGGAGTGATCGGGGCCGGGTACTTTTTAGGTTCGGGGCTTGCTGTCAGGGAAGCGGGGCCGTCCGTTTCGCTTGCTTTTTTGATCGGCAGCCTTCTCATGATGCAGGTGCTCGGGGCAATGACGAGCATCAATGTAAACCGCCTGCAGCAAGGGTCTTTCCGGGTCTATATTGAACATTTTCTGGGGCAGTATGCCGGCTTTTTAATTGGCTGGGCGCTATTTGTTTCAAGTATTTTGGCGATCGGGTCGGAAGCAATCGCGATGGGCGTTTTTGCGCACTACTGGCTGCCGAAAGTGCCGCTTCCCGTGCTCGCAATCGTTTTTATGGCCGTGATTATTGTGCTGAATGCCATGAATATTGAGATTTTCGGGCCGATTAAATCGGGAATGGCAGTTGTTAAAGTGGCAGCACTCATTGCTTTTATTGCCGTGGGGGCCTGGGTGCTATTCACGCAGAACGGGATGGCGGCCCGCAACCCTTTTTCAAGCCCACATGCCTTTTTCCCGAAAGGCATTTCCGGGCTGCTTCAATCCATGCTGGTTGTCATCTTTTCTTTTTCCGGGATCAGCGCGGTCGCAATGGCATCCACGGAGGTGGCAAAGCCGCGCATCCAGATTCCGCGGGCAGCCGGGTTCATGGTTTTCGGTTCGGCCGGCCTGTATGTGTTGTCGATGCTCGTGCTTGTCATGCTGACTGCATGGAATACCGTCTCCGTCCATAAATCACCTTTTGTTCATGCATTGGATGTGATCGGCATGAGTGGTGCGGCTTCCTTTTTCAATATTGTAATCCTGCTTGCAGCTTTTTCCGTCATGGCGGCCAGTTATTATACATCTGTCCAGTTAATCGTTTCGCTTTCAGAGGCAAAAAAGGGGCCGCACCTGTTTTTAAGACATGCTAAAAACGGCTTGTACCGGTACGCATGGCTGACAGCCGGGGCGGGCTGCCTGCTCGTTGTCGGACTGTCCTTTCTCCTACCTGCTGCTTTATATAACTATTTGGTTTCGGCATCGTCCTATATCACCTTTTTGAACTGGGCGTTGAATTTAATTACATTTCTTGTTTGGCGAAAAAAACGGAGTGAACACGAAACGTATCAATCAAAACTGATCTGGGGCGTTCCGGGCGCTTATGCCTCGCTTTTTGCCATAATGGTACTGTTTGTGATGAGCCTACGCGTGGCCGATTTCCGGATGGGATTTTATGCCGCTTTATGTTTCTTTTTGCTCATTACAGCTGCTTATGCCGTATGGAAAAAAGCGGGGAGACGTACAGAACAGAAAACCCCGGAATCCACTTAGGGAGGATTTATGGAAACCAATCAATTTGACCCAAACTTGAACCCGCCGTCGAAAAAGAATCAGCGGGAAACACTTGAAATCAGCCCGACCGGCTACGGACTTGCATTTGTCCGGGAAGACGCCGGGGAAACGCACGATCATAAGAAAAGAGACAGACGTTTTACAGGGGAACCTAAAAGGGAATAGATGACTGGAAAAAGGGGAGCCTCTTTTGGATGGAGGCTTTCTCTTTTTGAAACAGGTTCGGAGAGAAAATTATGCCACATATTTTAGTAAAACTTTACTAAAAATCACTTGACATCGCCGTGGGATTGGCATATCCTTTACCTTGTAAGCGGTTTATGTTAGCGTTTTTATAGATTTCTTCTATTATTCTCGTTTTAAACTTCATAACTTTTTAGTAAAAATTTTAAAGTTTTGTTCAGGCGGTGTGATGTACTTTAAACCAGGTAGGAGGCGTTAAGAATGAAACAGTTGAAACAGTATTTGTCATATGCATTCGGGGCTTTTGGCCATGATGCTTTTTACAGCGCTTTAAGCACCTATTTTATGATCTTTGTCACCAGCCAGCTTTTCGACAGCACCCATTCGGGGTTGGGGGCGAAAATGATCGGGATTGTAACAACCATGATTGTCGTCATCCGTATCGCCGAAATCACGTTAGATCCGTTTATTGGCGGCGTCATCGACAATACGGAAACGCGTTACGGAAAATTTAAGCCATGGCTGTTTGTCGGGGCGGCTGTAAGCTCTATCGCGTTGATTCTTATTTTTACCAATTTAGGCGGTTTAACAACAAAAAGCCCGTATCTTTATTTGATTCTGTTTGGCATTATTTTTGTGATTCTTGATGTATTTTATTCTATTAAAGATATTTCTTTCTGGTCGATGCTGCCGGCTATAACGATTGACTCGGATAAAAGGGCCAAATTCGGCACAATTTCCCGTTTTGGCTCTACTTTAGGAGCCCAGGGCGTTGTCATCGCGGTTGTACCGCTCGTTACTTTTTTCTCCCATATTTTTTCCGGTACCTCAGGTGAGACGGAAACACGCGCCGGGTGGCTCGGTTTTGCAATTGTCATTGCACTTGTCTCCTTTTTAGGGGCAATGGCCACCATTTGGGGAACGAAAGAAACAAAGAACTTGATCCGGGAAAACACTGAAAAGATTCGCCTTCGCGATGTTTTTAAAGTGCTCGGCAAAAATGACCAGTTAATGTGGCTCGCACTCTCTTATTTTCTTTTTGCTTTCGGGTATACGATTACAAACTCGCTTTTAATTTACTATTTTAGATATGTGTTAGGAAGACAGAGTGATTACTATTTAGTCGGTGTGATTACGGCCATCTTAGGCATGATTTCTGTCGCCCTGTTCCCGGTAATGGTGAAATGGGTGAAACGCAAAACCATTTACACCGGCGGCATTATATTCATGTTTTGTGGTTATGTGCTGTTCTTATTGGCCGGGCATCATTTAATCCCTGTTTTGGTTGCGGTTTCGCTGTACTTTTTCCCTTATCCGATGATTTTCCTGGCGGCGCTGATGACGATTACCGACAGTGTAGAATACGGGCAATTAAAAAATGGGAACCGGAATGAGTCTGTCACGTTAGCCGTACGCCCTTTGCTTGATAAACTCGCCGGCGCCTTTTCCAACGGGATTGTTGGGATAGCAGCCGTACTTGCCGGTATGACAGGGAATGCCCTCCCAAGTGATATCTCAAGCCATGGGTTATTCACCTTTAAACTTTTCATTTTCTTCGGCCCGATGATTTTAATTGCCATTGCGGCATTGCTCTACTTTTTCAAAATCAGGCTGACAGAAGAAAAACACGCGCAAATTGTACAACAGCTTGAGCATAAATTAAGTGCAAAATAATACTGCTCCTTTATTTCCATTAAAAGGCGCTTGCCCGTTAAGACAAGCGCCTTTTATGGATTAAGCAATGCTATCCTTCGTCGTTGGTTCCTGTTGTTCGTCCGTTTCATTTCTCAGCTCAGCCTTATCCATGCTACGAACGAATGGGTAATAAATGCCGACAGATAAAGCCAGGGTAATGAGCTGGATGACTGCCCCGCTGATTTTCCCTCCGGTTGCGAGGTAGCCGCTGATCACAGGCGGCATTGTCCACGGAACGACGATGCCTGCAGGTTTTGCCACCAGGCCGGTTGCCATTGAAAAATAAGTGATGACAGCAGTAATCATAGGCGTTAGCACAAAAGGAATGAGCAGTTTAAAGTTGAGTACGACCGGGAGCCCAAACAGTACCGGCTCATTGATGTTAAAAACACCCGGCGCGACAGAAAGCGAGCCCATCGCTTTGTTGTTTTTGCTTCTCGCAAACAGCCACAGGCAAATGACAAGGCCGATCGTGGTGCCGCCGCCGCCCATCCAGACAAAATTCATCATAAACTCATTCGTTACAATATGCGGCAGCGCATGCCCCGCCTGAAATGCAATCCGGTTGGCATCCGTGTTCTGCAGCCAAATCGGCTGAATGACCGGATTGATCGTATTCGCCCCATGGATGCCGACAAACCAGAACAGGGAGTTTAAGGCAATGATGATTAACGTTCCCCATAAACTGCTACCCAACGCACCAAGCGGCTTTCCTAAAATACCGGTTAATAAAGTATGAATATTGTCCACACCGGCTAAACCAAGCAGCAAGTAGACCAAGCTCCAAACGAGAATGACCATGAACCCAGGAATTAAGGCCGCAAATGATTTTTCAACCGCTACCGGTACCCCTTCAGGCATTTTAATGGTAAAATTCTTTTGGACAAAAAACCTGAATACTTCAGCCGAAATCAGTCCGATTAAAATGGCAACAAACAACCCGCCGCTGCCTACAAAAGCATATGGAATGCCCGAACCGGTTTTTGCCACCACATCTGGCGTTACAATGACAAAACTGGCTAAGGCCACAACCCCTGCGCTTACTCCGTCGACTTCATAATGGTCGGCAAGGCTCCTGGCAATGCCGAACACGGCGATAATCGCCATCAGGCCGAAAGAACCGTTTACAATTTTATTAAAGACAGGTGCTAGCTCAATCTTTGCTAACCAATCGGTATAGCCGTTTATCGGCAGATTGCCCAATATGAGAAAAAAAGAACCGATAATAATCAGTGGCATGCTGAGCAAAATCCCGTCTCTCAACGCCCGTAAATGTCTCTGGCTTCCAATCGCGCCGGCAATGGCTTCAATTTTCTCAAGCATCTCTTTTACCCCCTATGAAAAAATCAATTTGAAAGTGGACCAAGGCTGCAGGTAATCCAATAAGAAAACGGCTTCTTCTTTCACATGGCCGACAACATTGCGGTTTCCTTCGTTCTCCATCTCTTTCAATGCAATCTGAAGCTCCCCTTTGTACTGTCCAAAACGATCATTGCAAATTAACAGATCCCCGCGTTGAATCGGGCGCGTATCACCGGGCTCGATGTCGTGGTCCCGGTATTTTCTTCTTGTCACAGAAGAACGGATCATATATTCGGAACAATCCCCCCGGTACTGGTGAACTTCCTGCAAAATCTGATGTTCAATGTTTGACAGATTCGGCTGCAATTCCACTTCCAAAGAAGGATGGACATTCAAATAAACTGCTGACATGGCGCGCAACTCATCTTCCGTTGCATACGCATTGCCAATCAAAATATCATCAATGGTTCCCATGATGCGGTAATGCGCCACCTGGGTCAGCAGGCTGAGTTTGCGGTGCTGTTCCAGTGTGCAAAGCCCGGACTGGACCGGCCACGGCCCGAGATCCCCATAGCGGGAAGTGACAAACGCTGCAGTATGAATAGGGTATCCCCGGAAAACGGCTGTCGTTTGTTCAAAATGTTTCTGTGAAAGGCCCGAGTATCTCTGCGGATAAAAATTATGGGAGGCATATAGTTTTTCTGTATTCGGCCTGTAACTCATGATATGATCGATATACCTTGTTCCTGAACTCATATTAACTTCAATCTTGAGGCCGTACGGGTTTTGCGTCATTTTGGCTTCTTCAGCCCCGGTGAATCCAAGATCAAGACGGATGCCGGATGCCCCAAGATCTTTAAAAAAGCCGAGATCATCGTAACGGATCCCCAATTGTTCAAACAAACCCGGATTGATATCGAGTATCGTCTCCATACCGATTGCGTTTCCATAGTGGATAATATTTTTAAATTTCTGAATAACTTCTTCCTTATTCCCCTGAATTTCCAGCAAACTTGCAAAAATTCTTGTAAAATCGTATTTTTTTGCCAGATCCAAATAAGCTTTGTCCTCTTCAAAACGGCTGCGCGACGGATAAATAGAAATACCGATTTGTCCCAAATGGCACACGCTCCTCTCTGTAAATGGCTGCAGTTACCCTTTTGTCGTGACCTTCATATTTTGATAGACTTCTACCAATTCCCTTGCCAGATCTAAAAAAGTAATGGCATTCATCAAATGATCCTGCCCGTGTACCATAAGAAGTGATACGAAAATCGTTTGGCCGGATGCTTCCTGTTTTAAAAGATTGGTCTGAGCCTGGTGGGCCACCAGTAATTCCTGATCCGCCTCTTCCAGCTTTTGCCGGGCCATCGGAAAGTCCCCTTGCTTCGAAGCGTCCAGCGCCTCCATCCCAATGCTTTTGGCATTGCCGCTGTGAACAATCAAATCCAAGACGACATCCATTGTTTGCGGTTCTTCCAAATTGCACACCCCCTTCCTTATTTGCCGGCGTTTACAAGTTGCAACGCAGCATCCAGTACTTTTTCACCATTCATTTTTCCGTAGTCTTTCATGTCAATGACAGCCAAAGGAATATCCGTTTTTGCCAGCGCTTTTTCATATTTCTTTTTCATATAACGGACTTGCGGACCCAAAAGCAGCACATCTACATGCTCCTTTTTCAAAAATTTATCCGCTTCCGTTGAAGACATGGCCATCACTTCTGCGTTAATTCCCCGGTCCTGGGCCGAATGTTGCATTTTTTCCATCAGCAGGCTGGTGCTCATGCCTGCCGAGCAAACCAATAAGATCCGGATTTTTTCGTCTCCCATGATGCTCTCCTCCTGTCTTTTCTTGACACTTTCATTATAGAATGAAAGCGTTTCACTTTTATTCCGAATTTTTTCCGCTTGCAAGTGGAAAAAATCAAACAAAAAAGCCAATTGCAAAAAGCAATTAGCCCGCCTCCATGCATTGTATTAACTCTTCCACCGTGTTGCTTTTGATGATCTTTTGAACGGCTGCTTTGTTTTGGATGACCCCGGTTAAATATTTATACATCGCATTCAGATTGCCATCTTCTTTTCCGACATTGAGCAAACAAACCAGCTGCACCTTTTTGTCTTCATCCCACTGAATCGGCCGGATAAGTGTACAAATTGTCCAAAAGGTGCGGTGGGTAACCGATTCAATCGGATGCGGGACTGCGACCAGGTTGCCAAAAGCAGTCGATGCAATCGCCTCCCTTTTTAAAACAAGTGTTGCATAATTTTCCGGAACGGCATGCTGTTCGACTAATTTTTTGCATAAAAATTGAATGACTTTCTCCTTGCTGTCCAGCTCCTGATGGATAAATATTTTGGAAGGCGCCATATATTTCTGCACATTCCCTTTCAGACGGCCGATTTCCCGTTGGATATGGATGGCATCATTCTCTTCCAAAAAGTGACTGACCACCACAACAGGCACTGCTAAATAATCGGGAATCATGATCGTGCTGACAATCAGATCTACCCGTGACAAATCATAATCAGAGAGAGTGTAATAGCTGATCGTGTCCACAATCTCCATCTCATTTGCAAATCTGTTTTCCAGCTGATAGGACAAAATTTTGGCGCTGCCCAACCCTGTCGCGCACACAACAAGAACACGCTTCTTCTTTCTCATTCGCTCAAGCGCGATGGCAATATGAATGGCAAGATAACTGATTTCGTCCTCATTCACCTTTTTATGGATAACCGCTTCAATGCACTCGCCGGCAGCGACTGCCCCTTCAAAGGCAATGGGGAACTTGGTTTTCATTTCATTCAGCAACGGATTCCGGATATTCATCTTATATTTCATCCGGTTCAAGGATGTTTGCAGATGCAATGTCAGTCCGTTTCTGAATTCCTTGTCATTGCTGAAATCCCAATGAAACTGAGTCTTTAGTTTATGGAGGATGGCGTTGACAATATCATCAATCTCATCGGATACTTGCCGCGCTACATGCTTGGAGATCAGTTTTGTCCCCAGTAAATGGACGAGAATATAGTCTATTTCTGCAGGGGGAAACGGGATGCCGGAGATTTTTTCCACTTCCCCGGTAATTTCCTTTGCCACTTTCCTTTCAAAAGTGTAGGATTCTTTAAAGTGAAATGGCAACGGCTCAATCGTGAACCCGTCCTCGATTCTCTTGCATGCAAGGGTAATATGGGTTGCCAAATTTTGCAATTCTATATCGGAAAAGCGTATCCGGTATTTGGAAATAATGCGAATCAAGATTTGCTTTACTTTTTGGAATAAATCCTGATTGAACGGGGTATTTTGTTGACCCGGCTTATTTTGCCAGCCAAAAATGGAATCCGCCAGGCACAGCCTTTTTTTGAATTCACCGCCCTCCACTTTTGTTCCGTAATGCGGACGGTTAGCCAAGGTTAAGTCGTACTTTTTTAATATTTTCCTTACCTTTTTCAAATCCGTATGAAGTGTCGACTTTGAAACATACAGGTCTGCTTCCAAATCTTCCAGCCTCACATAATCTTTTTCCAGTAGCAAACGCTTTAAAATATACTTGACCCTTTCCTCCTGTTCTGCAAAAAGCCCGTTTTCCTCTAACTGGAGCAAACGACGATCGTCCATTTTTTCAAGGAGGTATCCCTTTCCCCTGAGCACTTTCAATTTTACGCCAAGCGCATCGCTCTTCTGTTGAATTTGCCGAATTTCCTCCCTTACCGTCCGGTCGCTAATGCCCAGCCGTTCCCCAATGGCCTTCGCATTCAGAGGGCCTGCTGACTTTTGTAACAACCATAATATTTGTTTTTGCCGATTCGAAATCAAAGCTTCTATTCCCCTTTCACTGCCCTGTTTAAAAGAAGCTGTTCATCCATATTTTACAGAACGATATACGAAAAAGGGTGCTTCCGCCGTTTCGAAGCATCCCTTTTTTTTAAAAAACTGTTCGCCTCTTGCCCGTACCGCAAAGACTTCACCTCGCATGTGATCGTTCTTTCATTAACGGGAAGGCAAAGCAGAGGCCAATGATAAAAAATAACGCCGCAATTTCAAAAACAGCCGTCACTGACAGCCATGTTTTCACCAGGCCGGCAAGGCTCATCGTGATCACCATTGCCCCCGTGAAAAGCGGGTAAAGCGTGCCGTTCACCCTGCCAATATAGTCCGCTTCCGTATTTTGTAAAACCATCGTGCTGATCCCGATTTGAATGCTTGGCAAGAACAGGCCGGAAACCAGCTCCGCAGCAAGCGTCAGCCAAAGAGAAGTTGACGCGCCGATCACCGCAAGCCCGAGGGCATTCGCGAGCAATCCGGTAAAGAGCAATTTAAGCGGGGAGACGGATCTCGAAAAAAACATTGAAAACGCGCCGCCTGCAATCATGCCGATCCCGTTTACCATTACGAGCCACTGGAGGTATTCTTTCGGCAGGCCGAGGCGATCGGTTACAAGAAAAATGTTCATCGGCTGAATGAGACCAACGCCCAGCCCGGCAGTAAGAAATCCGCAGCCAAGCAGCTTGAGTTCCTTTTTTGCAAGCACATAACGAACCCCGCTTTTCATTTCCTGGAAAATATTTGTCGCATTTTCAGCTTTTTTTACCTTTTCATCGCGCGGAATAAAAGACAAGGCCGCTGCGGAGAGCAGGAAAGCTACGCCGGTAATGGTTATCGAAAGATCAATGCCTAACCTTTGATAAGCAAACGTGCCGATCACAGGGCCAAAAATCATGAACACGGCATAAATCGTCTGGTAGACCGCCATCCCCTGCTGAATCAGGCGTTCTTCCAGATGTATTTTAAACAGCTTTAAACCTGACGGCTGTGAAAACTGCGATAAAGTGGAAGAAACGAGCATGGCAAAAAAGATCACCTGCCACGACCCAAATATAAGCGCCCCGATCACGACAAAAACCGAGGCGGCACTCAGCAAATCGCACCAGATCATCGTTTTCTTTGGCTGCCAGCGATCCGCATATGCCCCGCCGATAAAACTAAAGATGAAAATGGGCAAATAATCTGCCACTGAAATCATTGATACCGCAAGCGGATTTCCGTTCGTTTTATCTGTAACAAACAACAGGACGGCAAAATTCCGTACCCAGATCCCGGCTTGCAAAAATAGTTCCGATAAAAAGATCATCCGGACAAACCGGTTAGTTAGCAGTTCTCTCAAATTTATATCCCCCTGCGCCGACACCATTGTGCCCCTATCATACCGGAATCACCAGGCGTGTGCAAGGTAAAGATATTTGACGATTTTCCCTCCGCACAGCCGGATTCTTGTGGTGAAATCATGAAAACTCCGCCAATAAAAAGGAAGATTTGCATGAGACCTGTTCGGTTTTTCATTGTGCTTTTAGCTTTTTTGAACATCTGTTAAATTCCAGAAACACGCGGGAAACAGAAACCGTTGGGGAAAAGACATCTTGCTCTGCCTTTCTCTCATTACACTCCGGTTTATAAACGCGGATTCAGCCACGGTCCAAATTTTTGGCCGACTTTACAGCATAATCAGGAATTCTTCTATATAAAAGAAGCAAGAACAATGCCCGGCCTTATTGTGAAATTCCATATAACTGGTTGAATGCACAAAAGAGGACATAACTTATTGTCAAGTACGGCAGCCTCTATCCTCGCCCCATACCTGATCAATGCATCGTTATGTCCCGACTGGTGCAGCCATACACCCATGATGATTGTTTCTTTCTACATTATTCAAATTCGCTGATTTTCACCAGCTGCTTTCCGATATTTTTTCCTTTAAACAAATCGAGAAAAGCGTCAATGATCGAATCAAAACCTTCTGTTATCGTTTCTTCATATTTTAATTTGCCTTCGTTCAACCAGGCAGCAAGCTGGGCGCCGGCTTCTTTAAAGCGGGAACTGTAATGGCCGACTGTAAAACCTTGCATCAGCGAACTCGTTTTGATTAAATATTGCTGTACACGCGGCCCGACGTCCGGCTCTGTTTTATTGTAAGCGGATATGGCACCGCATACCGGAATGCGCGCAAAATCGTTCAATAGCGGAAAGACCGCGTCGGAAATTTCACCGCCGACATTGTCAAAATAGACATCAACACCGTCAGGGCATGCTTCTTTCAGTGTCTTTCTGACATTTTCCGTTTTATAATTAATGGCTGCATCAAACCCTAATGTTTCTGTCAGATAGCGGCATTTTTCCTCCGATCCGGCAATTCCAACAGCACGTGCTCCTTTGATTTTTGCGATCTGGCCGACAGTGGAGCCAACCGCCCCTGCAGCACCCGATACAACCACCGTTTCACCTACTTTTGGTTTCCCGATATCGAGCAAACCAAAATACGCGGTGAGCCCGGTCATTCCAATAATGCCAAGATGGGTCGTTATGGGTGCAAGATCGGGATCCAGCTTCCGAATCGTTTTTTCATGTGCAATGGAATATGTTTCCCAGCCAAGCGTGCCGATCACGATGTCGCCCTTTTTAAATTGGGCGGACTGCGATGCGACAACCTGTCCGATCACGCCGCTTACAATGACATCATTCAGCTGAAAAGGCGGGATATACGATTTCACATCTTCCATTCTTCCCCTTAAGTACGGATCAACGGAAATATATACATTTCGAATTAGCACTTCGCCTTCACCTGGTGTGCCAATTGGCGCTTCGGTAAAAGCGAAATCCTCCATTGTTGGCGTTCCAACAGGCCTTCTTGCCAGCCGGATCTGTTTTTTGTTCCCATCCATGAAAATCCCTCCTGAACAACCATTTTCCTATAATTTAACATTCCCCAATTCCGCGGTCAAAAATAAAACAATCAAGTTTTTCCGGATATTGGCATTCAACCTACATTGGATAAGAATGAAATCCGAAACGATCACGCGCTATGCGAATGCACTTTAGGACTGTATGGATAGGCCGCCGCTATCAGCATGGCCAATCTGACTGTTTGTTTTGATTTTCTTATAAAAATATTCAAAAACGATTTACAATTTTTCCGGAATGGATTATCCTATATACATAACACCCGCCAAGCTTTGTGCGATGTTCCCTTCCCGGAATGCGTGAACAAAGCCAGCCGGGGGTAATCCAATTAGGGCTTGCTGAACGAATCCGATTCTAAGTTTGTACCCAATTTGTCTGCAAGCTCTGTCTCAAAAATTTAGAAGAATCCTTTTGCGAAAAGGGGAGATTTCATCTTCTCCATACGTTGAATCGGGTTTCGAGTGCAAGCATTTCCCTGGATCTGTGGTAAAACCTTTGCATTTAAATGGTTGCCAAAGCTGTTAGCAGCCTTGCCAAATCGAGGAACTTTGCTTATTCAGCAAGCCCCAATTAAAGAAAGACATAACTGTTTATTCTGCCTGCTTATCCCGCAAGATAAGCTGTCCGGCAGAAAAAGCCAGTCATTTTATCCGTGCCTCATGGATGCAATGCTGGCTTTTTCTACTTTTTGAAAGGAGTGGATAGGTTGAAATCCGCATTGTCCGGGATAAAAGTGCTTGACTTAACAAGGGTGCTGGCCGGGCCTTTTTGCACAATGATCCTTGGCGATCTCGGTGCAGAAGTGATCAAAGTCGAAGCACCCGGCGGGAGTGACGAAACACGGGGATGGGGGCCGCCGTTCCAGCAAAACGTAAGCGCTTACTATTTATGCGCCAACCGGAATAAAAAAAGCATTACGCTTGATTTAAAACGTGAAAGCGGAAAAGAAATCATTCGCAGGCTGGCGCAAAATAGCGATGTTGTCATCCATAATTTTAAAACCGGCACGATGGAGCGGCTTGGGCTCGGATACGAAACGCTCCGGGCACTCAACCCGCGGCTCGTCTACTGTTCGATTACGGGGTTCGGGGAAACCGGCCCGTACAAAGATTTGCCCGGCTACGATTTTATCATCCAGGCGATGAGCGGGCTGATGAGCATCACAGGCGAAGAAAATGGGCCGCCGCTGAAAACAGGCGTCGCCATTACCGATGTTTTAACTGGGCTGTATGCCTGCATCGGCATAGAGGCTGCCCTTTTGGCAAGGGAGCATACGGGGAAAGGGCAGAAAATCGACCTTTCGCTTTACGATTCAGCTACAACGGCCCTTGTTAATATTGCCAGCAACTTTCTTATGTCGGGTAACATTCCCGGGCGGCCTGGCAACCGGCATCCCAATATTGTCCCTTATCAATCTTTTCAAACGAGCGACGGGGAGATTGCGATCGCCGTTGGAAACGACCGCCAGTTTCAGACGCTTTGTGAACTGCTCGGACTGGGGCAGCTTGCATCGGATGAAAGATTCGCGACAAATCCGAAACGGGTTGAAAACCGTGAGATGCTGATCCCGATTTTGGAACAGGTTTTTCGGACCCGGCCGGTTTCCTTCTGGCGTGAAGCATTGGAGAAGCGGAAAATTCCGTGCGGCCCAATCCAAAACCTGCAGCAGGTAACGGCCGATCCGCAGCTTGAGGCAAGGGAAATGTTTATTAAAATGGAGCACCCGGTTGCCGGGGAAATCAAACTTGTCGCAAGCCCGTTAAAACTATCTGAAACCCCTGTCCGGTACGTGCAACACCCGCCCATTGCGGGAGAGCACACAGAAGAGATTTTACGCAGGATCGGGTTTTCACAAGAAGAAATTGAAGCGTAC
The DNA here is from genome assembly GCF_943193165.1 of Weizmannia agrestimuris. Taxonomy (NCBI): domain Bacteria; kingdom Bacillati; phylum Bacillota; class Bacilli; order Caryophanales; family Bacillaceae; genus Heyndrickxia; species Weizmannia agrestimuris. Next base: position 9,225 of record NZ_CALPDC010000029.1, on the reverse strand, counting down.
AAGGAGGAATGAATCATGCATTTTGAATTAACGGAAGAACAGGAACTTTTAAAGAAAACCGTACGGAATTTTGTAGATAAAGAGATTATGCCTAACATTCGCGAATGGGATGAGAACCATCATTTTGAAACCAGCCTGTTGAAAAAGCTGGCGGATCTCGGCCTGATGGGGGTCTGCATCCCGGAAAAATATGGCGGAAGCGGCATGGATTATAACGCGCTCGCGATTGTATGCGAAGAACTCGAGCGGGGGGATACCGCCTTCCGGACGGCCGTGAGCGTCCACACCGGCTTAAACAGCCTCACCCTTTTGCAGTGGGGAACAGAGGCACAAAAACAGAAATACCTTGTCCCGCAAGCAAAAGGCGAGAAAATCGGGGCATTCGGCCTCACGGAACCGGACGCGGGCTCGGATGTTGCCGGCATTGGCACAACGGCCGAAAAAGACGGGGACTTTTATATCTTAAACGGGCAGAAAACATGGATCTCGCTTTGCGATGTCGCGGACCATTTTCTCGTATTTGCTTACACCGATAAAGCGAAAAAACATCATGGCATTTCCGCATTTATCGTGGAGCGCACATTGCCGGGCTTTTCTTCGAAAGCGATTAAAGGCAAACTCGGGATCCGAGCCGGAAATACCGGGGAACTGTTTTTTGACAATGTGCGGGTGCCGAAAGAAAACCTGCTTGGGGAAGAAGGCGAAGGATTCAAAATCGCCATGTCGGCGCTTGACAATGGCCGTTTTACCGTGGCAGCCGGCGCGTGCGGGCTGATCCAGGCCTGCCTTGAAGCAAGCGTAAAATACTGCCATGAGCGGAAAACATTCGGGCGTGAAATTGGCAAACACCAGCTTGTCCAGCAAATGATTGCGAAAATGGAAGCAGGCTACCAAATGAGCCGTCTCCTCGTTTTCCGCGCTGGCGAACTGAAAAACCAAGGGAAGCGCAACACCCGCGAAACCTCGCTCGCCAAATGGCAAGCGTGCGACTTCGCCAATGAAGCCGCCAACGATGCCGTCCAAATTCATGGCGCGTACGGCTACTCAAGCGAATACCCGGTTGAACGCTACTTACGCAACTCGAAGGCACCGGTCATTTACGAAGGCACTCGCGAAATTCACACGATCATGCAGGCAGAATACGTCCTCGGTTATCGTACGGACAAACCGCTCAGCAAAATGCTGCCGGCCTGGCCGTTTACAGAAAGCGGTGCGGAGGAATCGTAACGGCACAGCTTCTATAATGAAATACCGGTGGCCTCGGCATAGAAATTTTTAACGACGTCATAAGCGGCAACAGGCTTGCTGGTCGAATCCGTTGTGGCTTTTTTTCCGGCTCATTCAGCAAGTGCTGCAATGTTTGCCATTCATAGAATGGATATCTGCAAAAATGGCTTTCGAGTGCAAAGCTTTTTCTCATTTTCTATAAAAACCTTACCTATAAAGTTTGGCTAAAACGCTCAGAATATGGTGAAAGCACGATTTGGATAGGGGGCTATTCCCCCTGTTTTGTTTTCAATACGAGACGATACTGTTTATACAAATCTTTAAAAGCAGAAATTAAGGCATTTGAAGCTTTGCCTAAGTAAAATTCCTGCAGTTGCTTCAATGGTTCCTCAATGCCATCATTTAAGCTGTAACCCCTAAGCAGATGGGAAATAAATTTCCTTCCGTGCTCCGTAGCCAGTGTACAGGAGACATCAAGAATGACACCGTACCTCATCTCAATTTCCGCCGTTATCGTCAAAGTATCATAAATATTTTGGGCCGCCATCCCGGACGGAAGCTTCGCATGGCCCGCAATAAAAGCAGTTTGCATCAACATCCCCCATTCGTGTAAAGCTTTATTCTTTATTCAGCAGCATGGCGGAGAATTCCTTGTACAGGCAAACGAGCGTACTTCAAAACCGCCTGCTGCAGGCTGGCGGTTTTGAAGTACAATGGTGTTCTTACCAATTGTTCTCCCTGTTGATTTTCATGATCTCGTCCTCACTCAAGCCGGATGCTTGGACGATGGCCTTCACATCCACTTGATTTTTTAGCAAGTTGATAATCAATCGTGTTCTTTCTTCTTCTCTTCTCTCCTTTACTCCTTCTTTAAATCCTTCTTTAAATCCCTCTTTAAATCCCTCTTTAAATCCTTTTTTATACCCGAGGTCATAATAATAGTTCGGCAAGTCTAAAACAACTTCTTTTCCATCCACACCAGGCAGTCTGACTTCCATCTTATGAATGCTCCAGTTGCTGTTTTATTTTTTCCACTTCTGTCTGGATCAGGCCGGTCATGTCAACAATCAATTGTGGTTCCAGGCCATTCTTGAGCATTCTGGAAACAATGGTTTGTAATAACTCCTCTCTTCCTTCTTCTCTGCCTTCCTCTTTCCCCTTCTTATACCCGCGGTCAAAATAGGAATTCGGCAGCTTCAATACTTGCTCTGCTTCGTCTGGATCCAGCATTTTAATGTTTTCCATTACTTCCGCCTCCTCTTTTTCGTTCAATTTTAAATAATAATCAAAGAAACCGTGTAACAGCCTCATTTTTGCAGGATCGAGTTCCATCCGGGCCAGCATCCGCAGAAACTCCAGTTTGACCTGCACCCGTTCTTTTTCTGTGTACCCCATTTTGCTTAATAATGCCGCGGCAACAGGGTTGTCGCTCCGGATATAATTTCTCCAATTTTGTTTCATCAGATGAATGGATAAATAGTGAAAACGAAGAATTTCAATGTTGTGGAACGCAAAGGTGTACGTATCAGGGGTTTCTGTTTTCTCCTCGTAACTAAAAACGGCAATCGGCAATACCGGTTTCCGGTGCCGGAGACTGATCATCATGTAATAACGAAACATGCGTTCAGGAAAAGGCTTCTCGTAATACGACTGCGGATCTACATGGATGAGAATCACCGTGTCTTTCCCTTTTACCTTTGTTTCGGCAAGGATATCAACCCGTTTTTGCTCACCGCCCGGAAAGTCCGTAAACTGTTCCTGCGACAAAAACCGCACCCGGCGGTAGTCGAGATCCGCTGACACATCCGGGAAAAACGCCTCCATAAACTCCTGAAAAAAGTTTTGGATCAGCTCCTTAAACAAACGATCATGCACGTGATAACCGGCATGTTTTTCCATTACAAGTTCCAATGGCAGCACTCCTTTTCTTATTTTTCAGTTTTATTATAAAGGACAAACGTTCGTTTTTCAATACCGGCTTATCTTTTTTTATAAACAAAACCGGCTTTTGCATTGTTTGCCTCCCATGCTTTAAAAACTTCAGACTACCCTGCAGGACGAGCTTTTTTACCGTTACCGGAATCAAGAAAGTGCCACTGCTTGCAAGTCTTTTAATTGAACTTTACTTTTTTCGACGAACGAAAAATTTTTTCGATTCCATAACCCATAAAGCAAAAATAAGCCCAAAAACGAATGCGTTCATAACCGGAATATCAAGAAAGCGCAGCATACGGAATTTTTCGTAAAAGAAAAAATGGTGCCAATAAAAGCCAAAATTCATTCCTATTACTTGTCCAAATAGAACTCCTGTGAGACTGACTTTGTTTTTTGGAGGTGAAACCCCTTTCTGTTCTAAATGCCAATTGATTTCTTTTGCGCGGTTAAAAGCTTGCCAAAGACAAAAACAGAGTACGGATGGATAAAACATGCCCCATTCATAATTAATCACATGATGCCCATTTTCAAAGTTCTCTTGGAATGCATAAATAATGGCCAAATTCAAACGGGACTGATGGTTAATGGTCAATTCCAAAGCCATAAAAAGAAAACCGAGCAAATAGTCACCGTTATAAAATTGACCAAATCCAGGCAATGCAAAAGACCACAAGAGTGCCGCAACCGGGGACTTATAATTTGTTGGCTTTTCCAAAAAGCATACTTCCTTTATTTCAATTTCTTTTTTGTTTCTTGTTGAGTATGTACGAAACGCTAAAGGATCTACTTTTTATCGTGTTTATCACAAAGAGACTCAATCCAGTGGCCTAAGGCAGCACAAATAGAGCCGATCACCAGCCCATTAATCACTGGCAAATCGAGAACACGCAAACATCCGAGCAACCTGAAAAAAGAGAAGTGCCAGAAGAGGCCAAAGTGGAAACCCGCCAACATGCCGAAAAAGAAACCGGTTAAATGTGTTGCTTTTTTTGGCTTTTTTACCCCCAATGATGCCAATCTCCGGTTAATGGATACCGACTGGTTAAAGGCTTGCCACAGGGAGAAGCAGTAAACGGCAGGAAAAAAATCCCCCACTCGGGATGGAATCGTTCGCTGGCCATGCCAAAATTTCCTTTGAACGCAACGTAAACCGACATATTCAAGTTCGACCCGAAATTGATGACTGCCGTACAAAGCATGAGCAGAAATCCGATAAAATAATCACCGTTGTAAAGCTGCCCGAAGCCCGGAAAGGCAGCCGACCACAGCAGGGCAGAAAGGGGGGACTTATACAGTTTTCTTTCATTCATTATTTTCACCTATAGGTATTGTATGTATTTTCTGCTGTATCATACTGTCAGGAAAACTCGCACAGTATTTTTTCTAAATTGTCATGACAGGAAATCATTTTCATAATATTCTAATAGGTACAGTGGATCAACTACTAGGACGGTAAAAATGCTGTGAACGATATGATAAAAGCGCAACAGAATTGGAAATGAAACCGATCAAAAAGATAAGGGGTTACCAACACAGTTTTTTCCGCTCTTAATGATATTTCCCTTCATTGGTGGCATCAGCGGTTTAATCCTCGTCAAACGGCGGAATTAAGCTACAGGACCATAACGGCCAGGTTGGTTGCCACTTGGCTTCTTCCTTTTTAAGAAAATAATCATCCCGCTTGCCAAAGACACGAAAGATAGATCAGTGAAGTGTAAATATAGGGTATAGTAAAGAAAATAGCCTCTATGTTATACTTATCCTATCCGCAACAAAGGGGGAAAGACGATGGATGAAATTTTGAAGCAAATTCTTAGTGAACTAAAGGATTTAAAAAGTGATGTCTCCGGTTTAAAGAACGACGTCTCCAGCTTAAAAGCAGGCCAGGATCGATTGGAAAGTGATGTCTCCGGCTTAAAAGCAGGCCAGGAACGCATCGAAACCAAAGTTGACAATCTTACGTTAGAATTACGAAGCAATTTTAAATTTACAAATGATAAACTGGAAGAGCACAAAAAAGTTTTTACTGTTGTTTCAAATGAACTGAAAGGCGTAAAAGGCGATATCGAATTTCTAAGTGGAAAAACCGGCAGGCATGATACTAAAATTAATCATATTTTGAATATGCTGAGAGATTAAAGGACATGCACTCCGCATTTGCCGGATGTTTTTATGTGCGCCTGTTGACCCGCTACCATTCTTTCCGTACGATCGAGATTTTTAATGATTGAGAAAGACCTTCTGAAAAAGCCTCCGAGAATGAATTTTTAACTAGCGGATTACCGACAACGAAAGAAAAGGTGTGGGATATAAGATTGCAATGGATCATGACGTAACAAATCTTCATCTCTTATTCAGCTCATTTGAAAACTAGAAAAACTTTACACGTACGGGAAAATTGATCAATTGCATCTTGCGGAATTCATGTTATAATAGGATATGCAAGACCAGTAATAAGTAAAATCTGAAGCGCCCTTTTATATCGGGGACGTTACGGATTCGACAGGGATAGATCGAGCTCAAGTTGCGAGCCGGGGGGTCGTCCCCGTAACAACGCAACGCCTAAAAATAACTGGCAAATCTAACACTAAACTCGCTTTAGCTGCCTAATAAGCGCTAAGCGGATCCTCCCTCCATCGCCCACGTGGTAGGGTAAGGGTCTCAACTTCAGTGGGATACGCCGGCTGTCCTCCGCCTGGGGACGAAGGAAGAGACCAATCAGGCTAGCGCACCGGACGCCCGCCGATAGGCAGATGGCTGCGCGAAATGCGAATATATCGGCTACGCTCGTAGACGCTTGAGTGGCGATATTTCTGGACGTGGGTTCGACTCCCACCGTCTCCATTTTAAGAAAAATAAAGAACGGGATAAAAAGTCCGTGAACCCTTGATATGACTGGGTTTGCGGGCTTTTTGTTTTTGTGGAGAATGGGGAAGGAAACAGACGTTTCGGCAAACTTTTTGCATTAATTTTGCATTCCGAATGGCAATGTCTCTATCACGTGAGGTCCACTGATTTTAGCCAGTGCCAATATCCTTATATTATCGAGGAATTTTTTCTTTCTCTCGCTTTATTTGTTTTCATCGAATCTCAAGCATCTTTACAGGGGAAGCAAAAATCATGGCGGTCTATCCACCAGTATTACGGCATGAAAAAAGCGCTTCTCTCCACCATTAAAGCCATTGGAACGGAACGGCGTGCCAAAGTTATTTGGGATACACAGGGAAGCGGAAAAATCTATTCGATGGTATTTTTAGCCGGAAACCTTGTCAAAAGCGAGGAGCTGAAAAATCCGACAATTGCCCAACGCTCGGCAATGCAGTTAAAACAGCCAGGCAGCCAAGTCAGCAGGATTGAAAGTCAATATTAATACTTTTGAACATAAAAATGTGATGAGAACCGTATTGATTTCCAGACCGGAATCCTGCACTATTAAAGTAAGGTTCCAAATTTTTATGATGGGAAAAGGTGGTCATTGACATGGCAGATTTTAAATATGAAATCAAAGAAACAATCGGAACAATTTCTGAATCTCCAAAAGGATGGACAAAAGAACTGAACTTAGTCAGCTGGAACGGAAAGGCGCCGAAATTTGATCTGCGTGACTGGGCGCCGGAACATGAGAAAATGGGGAAAGGGATTACGCTGAATACGGATGAACTGAAGGCGCTGAAGGACTTACTGAATCAGATGGAATTATAAAGGATGCTCTTAAAAGTCTGAAACGTCATTTGGGCGGCTTCTTTTCAGTACGGCTGTCCCGATCCTGCTTTCGGGACAGCCTCAGGATTTTTATTTTGTTAATGAAAGTGCTGGCACAATTTTATCTGCAATCGGGCTACCGATGCCGGTGACGAGATCATAACCGGCTGCTGCGGCATAACCGTTGCTTCCGGTTTGAATATCATGGTAATTCGCAGTATAGCCGCTGCTTCCGGTTGTGCCGGCGGTATTATAAACAGTGCTAAGGACTTGTGCACTTGATAAGGATTGCGTGCGTCCTTCATTTGCCAGTGCGATGAGCGCTCCCCAGGCAGGTGCACTAAAGCTTGTTCCGCCAACTTGGAACCAGCCGGATTGGCCATTGTCTTTTGTGCTGGAGTAGACATAGACACCTGTGTTCGGATCCGCATCAAAAGATACATCCGGGATACCGCGTTTTGCGCCGACGATACTTGTCCAACCGGATTGATAGGAAGGCCGGCTTTCGTAAGTGCTGGTAGCCCCTCCAGAACCTGACCATGCAGATTCACTACCGTACTGGCCAGCGCTGGTCAAATTTAAAGTTGTGCCGCCCACCGCAACAACATTCGGTGAGGATGCAGGCCACGAACTGCCACTCCCGTTATCTCCGGAAGAAGCGAGGTAAGTAATGCCGGTATGATTAAAATGACTGTTATAGGAAGATTCGGTTGAAAATTCTGACCCTCCCCAGCTGTTAGAGACAACGGTTGCTCCATGACTTGTTGCGTAATCTTCTGCTGCCAGTAAATTAGTGATTGAAGCGGATTTAGCAGCAACTACCATAATTTTTGCACTCGGGGCAAGCGCGTGTGCCCATTCAACATCAAGGGCTATTTCGAGCGCCCAACCCTCGTCTTTTTTAGGTTTGCCGCCTGGATAAGCGACTTCAATGTTGGCGCTTGGAAGTCCGAACTGCTGGTCGAACGTGTTGAGGTCGCTGGTAATGGTCGGGCTGCCATACGCTTCGATCAGCGCGATGGTCTGGCCGGCACCTGTCTTGCTTAATTGATCAATGCCGTAAGCCTTTTTGATTTGTGCTGGTGAGTAAACAGTTGAGACAGCATTTGGATGAATCCCGTTTGAGTTGTGTTTGTAATGAAGCGGATGATGTGCAACCCAGCCTTTTACCCTATCGGCTGCTGCTATTGTTTTTGCACTGGCAGTCGTGGCTGTGGCAGCTGTTCCCGCAAATAGCGTAATCGATGCGGCAATAAAGCAAATTTCCAGTTTTTTTACCAGTTTTTTCAACTTGATCCCTCCTGATTTTGTAAGAATGGCAGCAAAAAAGAAAAAAATCCTCACCTCCTTGCTTGAACCTGCTATTTTTGTTGAAGGATGGAAGAATCATAGATTGCGGGGAATACCACGTATCCTGTTGCGGCGGTTTTTTTCTTGTTTCAACATCAATAGTAAAATCAATCTTAGCATGCGAAATATAAAATTATTGACGAAATATTGTGAATTTACATAAAAAATAAAAAAATAGTAAAATGTAACTAGTCTATTAGCCTGATGATAGCGCTTTTTTCCCATTCAACGAATCTGTAAAAATCTATACCGAATCCTAATGCTTACAGCTATTGAACTTTTAAAATCTGCCGGCAAGGAATTGAAGCGTATTTTATCAATATATTATGGTTAACACCATGCTTACTTAAAGAACAAATGGGTGAAGAAAAAAACAGAGAAGTGTCTTATAGAAAGATCTAAAGGACACTGCGTTGATGAAAAAGCAGAGAATTTCTGGATTATTATCTGTCTGTACCATCGTAAACTTTAGACTCCGTGTACCGAACCGTACGCACGGCGGGGTTATCCAGAAGTCTGGATAAGTGGTGTGAGAGGCCGGCTAATCAAATAAAGCTCGATTATGAAGTTGAAATTGCAGTTGTAATAGGCAAGAACGGAAGAAGAACTCCTGAAGAAAAAGCTTTTGAATATATTGCAGGTTATCCTATTTACAATGACGGCTCGGTTCGTGACTGGCAACAACACACTTTCCAATGGGGATCAGGTAAAAACTTTGAAAGGACAGGGGCATTAGGGCTTGGATGGTGACAAAAGATGAAATCCAAGACGGGGATGTGCTGACACTGGAAACACGATTGAACGGCGAAGTCATGCAACATGCAACTACAGACATGGTATGTGTAAAATTTTACTCGAAGGGGCAAATGAGTGGAAAAAAATGGGAAGACGCTCTATCATCTAATTGTACACTTCAAGATGAACATCTAGAGAGAGAGGTCTTCCCATGGATATTATATCAATAATTGCTGGATTATTAAAGGATACAAAGAGTCTTATCGAATTTGAAGA
>NZ_CALPDC010000028.1:0-39046 GCF_943193165.1 Weizmannia agrestimuris | reverse complement strand
CGCCGTGTACGGAACCGTACGCACGGTGGTGTGAGAGGTCGGCTAATCAAATAATGATTAGCCTCCTACTCGATTGCACTTTATAAATCCGGTAGTTGGTCTTCCTTTAAATGGAACGCTCACATCAAATGAAGTAGTTGTTCTTTTAAATGGCTGCAGTTATGATATCCGGAAAAACAGATCGGCTTCAGTTTCATGTGCGTCATCAAACATTCCGGTTTCCTCCTTTAGTGTCCAAATAGATCATATTTTCTAACAAGGTGAACTGAACCAAGCCGGCTGGATTATTTGTTTTTCGCCTTTTTAATTTTATGATCAATGACGGAAATTCCGGTAAACTCTATCAATAAAATAAGAGGAATGAAAAGACTGTTTACGGTTTTAAAATATAAAACTACGATAAGAAACAGGAATAAAATGGCAGCACTAAAAATATATCTCAATTTCAGGAAACGAACGATCTGTTTATTGGGTATGTTATTCATATGATGGGATTCTTTTATAAAAAAGGAATCGATTTTAGACAGTTTCTTCGTTTTCATAAGAACGAGATACCGGTAAAGCAAAAAAAGTATAAGAATGATCATAGCAAAACCTAACACAGTATTTATCACTGTATCAAACATTTCGGAGCCCCCATTTCCGCATCCTTTACAGTCTCAACATAACATATTGCTTCAAAAATGACTATCCATAATTGACCGTTGATTCACGCTGAAAAAGTAAACGGACAATGTAAAAGAAGGAAATCCGCAGTTCTTGTGCTACAATAGATGACGATAAGAAAATAGAGAATTGTGCCAACCGATTGATAAATGGATTTCAGCTGCCGGGGCGAAAAGAAATGATAAAGGGCTGGCAAAGGAGGAAGCAAGAGAGGAGGTTAATAAATGGATTTCATTCCCATTCAAGTCAGGCAGCATCTCCAGTATATTCTCCCGTTCCGAAGGGATTCTTTTATCGTAAGCTTCGGAACGGATGCAAATTTCAATGCAAGAGAGTACCTTGAATGGCTTGAAATGCAGCAAGTACGATTTCCGGAAGGTTTTATGCTTGCGATTGAAAATGGTGTTCCAATTGGACAGCTTGAGGTGACACGTAAAGATTTTGAAGGTAAACCGATTGGCTATGTCAACTTGTACTATCTTATTCCGGAAAAACGTGGCTCGGGTCTTGGCGCTGAACTACATGCGTATGCGATGAGCGTTTTCAAAAAACATCAATTGGAGGAATACCATCTCAGAGTATCCCCGACAAATAAGCAAGCCATTTCGTTCTATGAGAAAATGGGAATGAAATGGCTAAAGCCCGAAATGGACGGGAAAGTGTTCCGGATGGCAGGAAAGGTTTAGAACATTAACGATAAAAGAAAAAGCGGACAGGAGAGGAGCAAATGCATATCCGTATTTTAAAGGAGTCTGATGCTGACGCATATCAGAAACATCGATTTATAAAGGCCATGTTTACGGCATGTTTGTCGCATGAACTTCGAGAGGAAAGGGAGTGGGGAGACACTTTAAAAAAACGCATAAGCATAGCGAAAGAAACCAAAGGCCTGGAAAAACAAATCAATTTAACTGTTGTTTTCGGAAATCCAATCGCAAAGAAACGCTACAAGGGCGCATTTTCAAAAGCATTCATTTAGCGTAGTAGGGGGGACTGCATTGAAAAACAACAGAGCGCCAATTGTGATCATAAGTTTAATTGCAGTTGTGCTTTTGTTCCTGGCAGCGGCATACATCCTAGGATTTGGCTATCATATTCTATCCGTATTTTTTGTGTTTTTAGCCCTATTTGTTCTCTGTATTCCTGTGTATGTGATTGCCAGATTCCTATCCAGTTTTAAAAAGGGAACACAAGCAGCCCCATCCATCAAAGTCAAAACAATGGATACGGTGAATGCAGTCGTGCTTATTTGCCTGTTTATCGTGGGGTGTTATCTGAACGCTTATGGTGCAAGGGCAGGCGAACAGCTGCACGTTTATGAAATTGGAGGGCGGGCGGACGGCTATGCTTCATTGGCTCCTAATCATATCTTTTCAGCGATTGTGTTGGTTGTACTGGGCATGGCTGTTTTTTGCAAGAAAAAAGTGCAGAGTATTGCAGTATATAAATTCGTTTATACCGCATAAAAATTCAATCTGAATTCTCGCTATTAAGGGCTTGACATGGAGCCTCTGCAGCCATGATTCTTTTGCCAAGCGGCCAGCTGTAACAGATTTGGCAAACCCAAACAGGTTATCATGGCTACCCCTCCATGTAAAGCCCCTCTGCATAACCATTTGCATAGAAATTTTGCACATCTCTGCACTTTAATTTTGCAATAAACACATGGCTGGGTTCCTGATATTGAATTTTTATGCCGGCCGGGTTTCACCGGTTATCTATGTCGTGAGCAGTACGATACTGGTTTTAAATATTGGGTTTGCTACTGTTTATTTTACACATACGCTATTCTCAAAACTGGGGGATATGTATTCCGTCCGAGCATTTCAATATAGCTTATTTTGCCTTGCTTTACTGTATATCACCAAGTTAAAAGATTCACTGAATGAGTTTTCAATAAAAATGAGGAAAGAGACTGTACAGTATAAGGGATTTCTTCTTTTACTCTTTAAAATTTCCGTACGGTATAGTAAAATGCCTCGATTGTGGGCGATTTGTTTTTTTCCTGTTTTGCTTATTGTCCAAATGGTCCTCATATTATTTGGTCAGCGGCCGGACAGCTTTATCCGTTTGTTTTTAGATACAAGTTCTTTCACCTATTCCAGGATACCCAATCCCCCTCCGGAAATGTTAAAGGGAGACGAACACTATTTATGTTCTGTGGCAGCGAGGGGTCACACAAAAGTCGTTAAGCCGGTAAGGGCAGGGCTCCGGCACGGCAAAAGAATTCCTGTGAACCGCCAGCTGCTTGTTGCGAACGCTTTCGAACATCTACTTGAAGAATACATGCCGCGTATGCATCACTTCATCCGCTATATTTATGATAAATACGGTTATCCTCTCAGCAGGCATATCCGTACAAAGTGGTCAGCTGACCTTGTCTATCTTTTCATGAAACCTTTGGAATGGTTTTTTCTGTTTATCTTATATACAGTGGATCAAAAACCGGAAAACAGGATTCAGATTCAATATAGCGAACTGCGTAAATAACGATCATCATCGTTTTATATCTGAACCCGGTTCGTATCAGCCGGGTTCAATCTTGGTGTCCAAATGCCAGTCTGCATTTTCATCGGGGCGCAAAGCCTGAATTAAGTATAAATTTAACGCCTCAAGCTGTCCGCCTACTGCCACTCTTTCCGGTTCCTCTACATGAGCCATTAAAATCAGTCCGTCCCATATGTTCACCATAAAATTGACAATCGTTTCAAGCGGCTGTACCGGGTGAAATTCACCCTGTTTTACGCCCTCTTCTAGAAGCGCTAAAAAGCTTTTCATGGCCCGGGTATACCTTTTTTGGAAAAATGCCTTTCTTTCCGGATTGCGCCACCTGGTGACAGAGTATTCATACATCACGATCCCGTAAGGATTTGGCAAACTTTGGAAAACCACTTTCTGATAGGCTTGAATGGCATCCCATACTTTTTCATGGCTGCTTGCCAGGTCTTGAATGTACGTATAAAATGAATCGTCATTTTTTTCAATAACCGCCTGCATGATTTCCTCTGTGTTAGAAAAATACTGATACAGATTTCCTCTGCTAATGCCGGCTTCTTTTACGATATCCTGCATGGTAACAGGTTCATAGCCTTTTCGTTCAAACACCCGCTTCGCAGCATCCAATATATGATTTTTTCTTTCTTCAAGATGTTGTTTTGATACCCTCGGCGACATGAATTTCCTTCCTTTCTGCTTTTTTCATTGCGATTGCGGAAACGGCAGCAAGCAGGCAAGTGGTTCCGCCAGAGATCAGGAATGCGAGACGGACGCCAAACCACTCTGAAAGCGAGCCTCCAAGTAATATGCCAACAAGCACAGCGAGTGTAGAAAGGCTGTTGATGGTACCGAACACTCTTCCGGTATGCGTTTCAGGCGATTTCTTTTGGACGAGCACATCGAAAGGAATGACAGCCATTGTAAAAGAAAAACCCATCAGAAAAAAGACGCAAGGGTAAACGGCTTCAATGATGCCGATCGGCCAGCCGGTACCCGTACTTACCATGATACAACCCAAACCAAGTATGGCGGGGCTGATTTTTAAAGTGATTAATTTCTCCCCTAACTTTATTTTCGTAAACAGCACGGAAGCAGTAAGCATGCCAAAACCGCTTGCCGCAATACACCAGCTCGCAAAATGGACCGTTGCGTTCTTGATATCCCTTATTAATATCATGGCCTGGGAATCAGAAATTTGCAAGGCCAGTATCATGGTACAAAAAACGATCAGACCTATTTTTAACACGGGAAAACCGGAGAGAAAGCGAAATCCTTCAGTTAGCGAGACCTTTTCCCGATGTTCTAGATCACTTTTTACCGGGCTCTGTAATGTTGGCGCCTTGATTCCAAACAGCAGGAGGGCGGAGAGGAAGAAAGAAATGGCATCAAGATAAAAAGCGCCTTTGATTCCGGTCAGGCTGATCAATGCGCCGCCTGCTACCGGCCCGATGATTTTGGCACTGTTATTGATCATCTCGCTTGTGCCGATTGCCGCCTGTATTTGGTTTTCACCAACAACTTGGCGAAGCAGGCCGCTTTCTGCAGGGGTGAAGACGGCTGAGAAAAAGCCCAAAAAAAATAGAAAGATATAAACTTGCCAAAGCGAAACGGAAAAAGCAATCCCGAGCACACAACCGCAGCGGGCGAAATCCGAGAAGCTCATCAGCACTTTACGGTTAAACCGGTCTGCCAGCCAGCCGGCAGGGGATCCAAATAAAATTGACGGCAGCACCATGCATAATGTAATGCCTGCCATTGCAATCGGGTCGGCGTGCCACTTAAATGCCACTAATGCAAACAATGCAACAAGATGCAGCCAGTCCCCAAGATTTGAAACGGTTTGCGCACTGATTAAGAATAGAAAGGAATGATTTTTAAAAAGCGAATGCTTCATTATGCTCCTCCTTAAATGACACATGTGTCGTTTTTATAATTATAAGCGACATTCGTGTCATTTAACAGACTATTTTCGTCTTTTTCATAAAATTGGTTTTTTTGTGAGCATACAAGCACGAGAAGAGGGGGCGATGTGGTTGTTTCCGTCAGCACTTGCAACCGCAGCCGCTGTCGTATAAATATCTGAATGGCTGTCTATTCAGTTTACGATGACGGAATGAAGCGTTAAATGAGCTTATATATCGTGAGTATCATCATGATTGAAAATTTTTGCAGTTTTTTTCGGGATTTTTGGAAAAACAGGAGCCCTGACTGGGAGCCGATAATTGAACCAATCACCATAGAAAAAAGCCTGCACCACTTTACACAGGCAAATAGAAAGCCTATAATGGAAAAAAGTGAATATTTCAGACTACTAGGGGTGCCCGGATTGGCGGGCTGAGAGAAAAACATTTGGTTTTTCAACCCTTTGGACCTGATCCGGATCATGCCGGCGTAGGAAAGTAGGGATTTTGGGAAATTTTCTTGCTTATTAAAGTCAGGTCTTTTACAGGCCTGGCTTTTTTCTGTTGGAAGGGAGGGAAAATAGCTGCTTTTAGGGCGGTAACCGGAAAAACCTCGTCAATGACGACGGGCAGGAAGAAATAAAAACAAAAAGTAGGTGGAAGATTGCTATAGCAGGAAAAAATTCAAATGGTTGAACGGGCTTTGGAACGGTTTGCAGCTTGTACATATTGGAAGTTCGGATGAAAGGAGGTTTCCTAAATGAAGTGGCGAAAATGGCTGGGGGATTACGGACTTTTTTGCGTTACGATGCTGGTCTTGATAGCCGGCTGGCAGTGGGTCATACAGAAAGGGGTGATCCCGTCTTTCATTTTGCCGTCCCCTACCCAAATCTATGCATCTTTCATAGAAAATCACAGGCAACTAATAAATGTGCATTTGCCTGCGACAGTGGAGGAAGTCGGCATCGGTTTTCTTTTATCTGTTGCGGGTGGAGTGATGATCGGTGTCATCATGTATGTCTCCAAAACGGCTGAAAAAATCTTTTATCCGTTTCTTGTTATTTCGCAAACGATCCCGCTTGTCGCCGTATCACCTGTTTTTATGATGTGGTTCGGCTATTCAGTTTGGAGCAAGGTAGCGATTATTGTGTTAACGGCTATCTTTCCGATTGTAATCAGCACTTTTGACGGATTAAAAACCGTCGATCCCGCCTATCTGAATTTGTTTCGGACAATGGGCGCCAGCCGTTGGGATATTTTCCGAAAACTTTCTGTCCCGATGGCCCTTCCCCAATTTTTATCCGGCTTGAAATTATCGGTTGTATATTGTGTCAGCGGGGCAGCGATCGGAGAGTGGCTTGGCGCAACTGCGGGGCTTGGCTTTTTTAGCAAGCGAATGTCTGGGTATTTGCAGTCGGGCGCTGTTTTTTCGGCCGTTTTTCTTTTGGCTGCACTCGGCATGGGATTATTTTTGCTTATTTATGGGATGGAAAAAAGCTTATTGAAAAACAGAACAAAAATTTAGGGGGATGTTCAATGAAGAAACGATGGGTAATGGTCGCTGTACTGGCGTGTATGCTAGGTGCCTGCAGCAATCATTCGCAGCAAGCAACGAAACATGCGCAAAAAGTAACGATCATGCTGGATTGGTATCCAAATGCGGTTCATTCTTTTCTTTATGTAGCCAAGGAAAAAGGCTATTTTAAAGCGCAGGGCCTTGATGTCAGCATCAAAATGCCTTCTGACACAAATGACCCGTTAAAACTTGCGGCTGCGAATCGAATTGATATTGCATTAAGTTATCAACCCCAAGTGTTAATCGCGCGCGATGAGAATATTCCGGTCCAATCTTTTGGCACCGCCGTCCGCCATACGCTGAACCGTGTGATGGTGCCAGCTTCAAGTGGTATCCGCTCACCGAAAGACCTGGCGGGCAAAACGGTCGGCTATTCTTCCATTCCGCTGGAAGAAGCAGTCGTTCGGACAATGGTCAAAGCAGACGGGGGCGATCCGGACAAGGTGAAAACAGTGGATGTTGGCTATGATTTAATCCCTGCTCTGACAGCCCGTAAAACTGATGCGATCGTCGGCGGTTTTGTTAATCATGAACAGTTGCTGCTGGAAAAGGAAGGCGTACCCGTTAGAGCATTCAATCCGGCAAAATACGGTGTTCCGGATTATGCCGAACTCGTTTTCATCGCAAACGAAAATAAGCTGAAACAGCAGCCAGACATTTTTAAAAAATTTCTTGCTGCTGCCGAAAAAGGCCAGCAATATGTCAAAAAACATCCGGAAAAGGCGCTTGCCATTTTGTTAAAACATGAAGATGCCTCTTCACCGCTGGATAAAAATGTGGAAACGAAGAGCCTGCACATTTTGCTGCCGCTGATGAGCGAAAAAAATAAAACGATTGCCGATCAGGGCCTGAAAAAATGGCAAGACGTTTCGGATTGGCTGTACCAGACAAAGATCACAAAAACACATGTCAATGCCGCAAAAGCTTTTGTCCATTTAGAAAATAAATAAGGAGCATTCTGGAAGCCAAATCGCTTTGGCTTCCGCCAGCATGGGATCACAAAACCGGGTGGCGGAACATGCAGAGTATGTTATTCGCTTCAAGCGCTGCATGTTCCTGCGGGAAGCCGCAAAAAAACCGCAGCTGTATGCCTGCGGTTTGCATGTTAAGCCTAAAAAGGGCCTCCGGGGCTTTGCCATCCTGCTGAACATAACGATCAAACGTCTCGGGCCAGGAAAAAACGCTTATCGCCTGGCCCAAATGGCAAAGCATGCGATGCGGCTCTTTCCGGAAAAAGCCGCATCGCATGCTTTGAGCAATGAATGGGACTGGTTAATACACCATGCTTTCATCGTGGTAATATTTAAATTCGAGCAAGTTGTTGGAGGGATCTTGGAGGAAAAATGTCCAATGTTCCTCTTGCCTGCCCCCAAACCGGACCATTTTCTCCTGGAAAAATGCCAAGCGGTTTTTCTTTGCGGATTGGAGGGTTTCCTCAAATGCTGCTTTATCCAAAAAAGTAATGCCGAAATGGCGGGGATACATTTTCGGGTTGGGGTCTATTTTTTCAGGGCTCAGATGGCAGACAACCTGGTCCCCGAAAAAATTGAAAGTGACCCGGTCATCATACCGGCGCGCCACCTTACAGCCTAATTTCTGATAGAAATCGGCTGTTTCATCAAGATCTTTGCACGGGATCGCCAAATGAAAAATTTTATCCGTTTTTCTCATGGGAATCTCCTCCAATAAAAAAAGTATCTGATCGCAAACCGAGCCTTAATGTTTCAAGCGCAAGGGCATCCGAAAAAGGGATGTTGGCCAGATTGGCATCCGGGCCGAGCTGTTGGATAAAAAAGCCTGGAGCTGCTTGTTGGGCGCTTCGAAAATGAAAGCATCGCGGGGAATCCCGGAGTCCAGGATGGCCGCAAACATCTCCTCCCGTATTTCCCCGTCCCCGTTGCAAATGCCGCTCGTGCCGCTTTCCCTTGCCTCTGTCATCACTTTATATGCGCCTGCTTCTAAATCTTGACTAATCGATTCCAGCCATAACGCCGGCGTGTCGGCTATTGATTTGGCAGTATCTTTTGAGCCAACTTCACTTAACACTTTAAACTCCTTTGAAAATTCCGCAATATAATGGCACTTTTCCGGATTGGACAGCGGCAGGGTGCCATTTGAGATTTCAACATATTCGCATGCAAACCGCCGGCAGTATTGAACGTACCGATCCGTCTTTCCCTGGCTGGCAAACTTTTCAAATAAAGTGCCGCCGAAAAAGAAGGCAATGCCGTTTTGCCTCAGGTGATCTATTTTTTCTTCCAAATGGCGCGAAACCACCGATGTTCCCCAGCCGAATTTGACGAAATCAATATAAGGGGCTGCACTGTTCATGGTATCTTTAAAAAAGTTCAGCGGAATGCCATTGTCAATTAAGATGGTGATTCCGCAATCCCGCGGTTTCTCATTGCGTAAAGGCAGTGTCAAACCATGGTCATTCATCTTCAACCCTCACGATCGTTGGAAATTCTCCTGTTGGATCAATTTTCATAACAAACCCGCAGTCTGTTTCGTTGCTGCAAAATTCCAGGTCAGCCGGGTTAAATGCAGGCTGGCCGGGATCAAGAAATTTCTTTGCAACACTGGCATTTACAATCTCCTTGATCACTGATTCCGGCTTTATCGTGCCGGAGCCGGTAAGGATGCTTTCCATGTATAATGCGCATGCCAGGTCATCTTCCCCCGTCGGATGGGAAGCGATAATATTGATGCGGGCGTTGTCTTTGCCTTTCCATTTGCGCAGGACCCATTTTGCCGTCATTTTTGCATTCGAAAAGCCGGTAACATAGACTTCCTTTGCACAAAGGGCGCGGAAGGCTGCTTTTACCCCGTTTGTGGATGTTTGCACCAACGTTTTGCCGGCTAACGGCTGTTTGGCGATGGCGGCCGGTGAATGGCCCAAATCAAATCCCGGTATCGGAAGGCCGTTCCTTTCGCCCGTGAGCAAGACATGCGGGTATTTGTCTTTGATACAAAAAGCCGCTTCTTTTGAGTCTGCCAGCCATATCTCTTTTACGCCGCCCAAAAAGGCATGGTGGGCAACCGTAAACGCGCGGATCACATCGATCACAATATTGGCATCCCCGGCTTCCGGCGTGATCTCATTCCCCTGGTAAATGCGGATGTTCATCCATTCCCCCCTCATTCTGTGCAAAAAATACATAAAGTATATTGGAGGGACGCTTGATGCGGAATTTGCCACCCTTTTCTTTTTTTATCGCCCCCGTCTGTTCAAAAAAGAATTGACTGCCACCGCATTTGATTGTATAATGTTTTCAATGATTTCTAAATAATGATTCGTGCTTCTTATCCAGAGAGGTGGAGGGAAAGGCCCTTTGAAGCCTCGGCAACAGGTTGAAAAACACTGTGCCAATTCCTGCAGACAATCGTCTGAAAGATAAGAGAAGTTGACCATTGTGCGCCGGCTCTTCTTATCTTTGTAAGAAGAGCTTTTTTCGAAGGTGCTTCTCATGGAAAGAAGCGGATTAAAATCCAAGTAAACTTCTATGTCTATTTGGATTAGGATGTCATACATAAATAAACAAATGAAAAGTGCATGCAAACATTGCGAGGTGGAAGATTTGCCGTTAAGTGTACAAAACAGCCCGTTTAGTAAAGAACAGGCGGAAAAGTTAAATGAACTGCTGCAAATGTTAACGGATCAGCAAAAATTATGGCTG
The DNA here is from genome assembly GCF_943193165.1 of Weizmannia agrestimuris. Lineage (NCBI taxonomy): Bacteria > Bacillati > Bacillota > Bacilli > Caryophanales > Bacillaceae > Heyndrickxia > Weizmannia agrestimuris. The sequence continues at coordinate 28,730 of NZ_CALPDC010000028.1, read as the reverse complement.
AGCGGATATTTAACCTATCCGTTTGCCGAACAAGGAACGAATCCCCCGGGAAGTACAGCTGTTGCTGAAAAGCCGGTACAGACGGCAACCAAAACGGTTACGCTGCTGTTTGGTTCCGAGACAGGCAATGCCCAGGCGCTTGCCGAAGCATTCGCAGCCAGATTAAAAGAAATGCAGTTTGCCGTATCTTTTTCGGCACTCGATGCGGCCAAGCCGAAAGATTTAAAAAATGCAGGGTATCTGCTCATCATTACAAGCACACAAGGGGAAGGGGACCCGCCCGACAACGCATTGTCTTTCTATGAGCTGATCCACAGCAGAAAAGCCCCGAAACTGGACGGGGTCCAATTTTCCGTTTTGGCGCTTGGGGACCAGACATATGAGTTTTTTTGCAAGGTCGGAAAAGAGATCGACAAGAGGCTGGAAGAGTTGGGCGGGGAACGGCTCTATCCGCGAGTGGATTGCGATGTGGATTATGAAGAAGACGCCCAGGAATGGTTTGAAGGGGTTACAGGCGTGCTCCAGTCATCTGCCTTGCCGGCTCCAACCGCTGCCGATGCCACCCGGCCTGCAAACACCGATTATTCCAAATCCAACCCGTTCCAGGCGGAAGTGCTGGAAAATATCAATTTGAACTGGGAAGGGTCCAATAAAGAAACGCACCATATCGAATTATCCCTTGAAGGTTCCGGTTTTACATTTGAACCGGGGGACAGCATCGGGATTTACCCGGAAAATGACCCGGAACTCGTGGAACGGCTGATCGAAAAGCTCGGCTGGGATCCAAAAGAACCGGTTCCGATCAATAAAAAAGGGGAAGTACTGCCGGCCAGGGAAGCATTGCTCAGACATTATGAAATTACGAGATTAACAAAACCACTGCTTCAGCAGGCAGCCGTGCTTTTCGGAAACAAAGGGCTTACGGCTTTGCTTGAAAATGAAGCGGAGGCAAAGGCATACCTTGAAGGACGGGGCCTGATCGATCTTGTCGAGGAATATCCGCCGGAAAAAGTGGAAGTGCAAGCTTTTGTACAAATGCTCCGGAAAATGCCGCCGCGGCTTTATTCGATCGCAAGCAGTTGGAAAGCGAACCCCGATGAAGTCCATCTTGTCATTGCACTGGACTGCTATACAGCAAACGGAAGGGTGCGCGAAGGAGTTTGCTCCGGGCAAGTCGCAGGCAGGATAAAACCGGGAGACAAGCTGCCGGTTTATGTCCACCGCAATCCGAATTTCAAACTTCCGGCTGACCCGGATGTGCCGGTGATCATGATCGGGCCGGGAACAGGCGTGGCGCCGTTCCGTTCTTTCCTGGAAGAAAGGGAAGCGGAAGGGATCACCGGCCGAACATGGCTGTTTTACGGGGACCAGCATTTTGCGACGGATTTTCTGTATCAGCTTGACTGGCAAAACTGGCTGAAAAATGGCGTGCTCGAACGGATGGATGTGGCTTTTTCGCGCGACCAGGCAGAAAAAATATACGTCCAGCACCGGATGCTTGAAAAAAGCAAAGATTTTTATGCATGGCTTGAAAAAGGCGCCTGTGTGTATGTGTGCGGTGATGAGAAGCACATGGCCCGCGACGTCCAGGAAACGCTGCTTCAAATTCTTGAAACAGAAGGCAATATGGCGAGGGAAGAGGCAGAGGATTATTTACAGGAAATGCGACGGGCAAAACGATACCAGCGTGATGTGTATTAACAGAGAGGGGCAGGAAGATGGCTGATAAAAAACTTGATCCGCTTGAAACGATAAAAGAAAAAAGCCGATTTTTAAGAGGAACGATTGCGGAAGGACTCAAAGATCCGCTGACCGGTGCGATATCCGAGGACGATAATAAACTGTTGAAATTTCATGGCAGCTACCAGCAGGACGACCGGGATATCCGCAACGAGCGGCGCAAAAAGAAACTGGAGCCGGCTTACCAGTTTATGGTGCGTGTCCGCATTCCGGGCGGCGTTGCGACCCCGGAACAGTGGCTTGTGATGGATGAACTGGCGCAAAAATACGGGAACGGAACGCTGCGTATGACGACCCGGCAGACATTCCAGATGCATGGCATTTTAAAATGGAATTTAAAGCAGGCCATCCGCGAAATGAACGATGCGCTCATGACGACGCTTGCCGCGTGCGGGGATGTGAACCGGAATGTGATGTGCAACCCGAACCCGTACCAGTCGGATGTGCATGCCGAGGTGTATGAATGGGCGAAAAAAACGAGCGACCACTTGTTGCCGCGGACTTCCGCGTATCATGAAATTTGGCTGGAAGATGAAAAAATCATTGATACAAAAGAGCAGGAAGAGGCAGAGCCGCTGTACGGGCCAACGTATTTGCCGCGGAAGTTTAAAATCGGGTTTGCTGTGCCGCCTTCCAATGATGTCGATATTTTTTCACAGGATTTAGGGTTTATCGCCATTTTGAATGAAGGGAAGCTTGAAGGGTTTAATGTCGCGGTTGGCGGCGGGATGGGCATGACCCACGGCGATCCGAAAACATATCCGCAGCTTGCCCGGATCATCGGTTTTTGCACGCCGAACCAGGTGATTGAAGTGGCGGAAAAAGTGGTGTCGATCCAGCGCGACTACGGCAACCGCGCGAACCGGAAAAATGCGCGTTTCAAGTACACCATTGACGCGCGGGGGCTTGAATGGATCAAGGCGGAACTGAATGAACGGCTCGGCTGGGATCTCGGCGAAGCCCGCCCGTTCCATTTTGACCATAACGGCGACCGTTACGGCTGGATCAAAGGCGATGGCAAATGGCATTTGACGTTATTTGTCCAAAGTGGCAGGATTAAAGACTTTGACGGCTACCCTTTGATGACCGGGCTGCGCGAAATTGCAAAGATCCATCAAGGCGAGTTCCGCCTGACCCCGAACCAGAATGTCATCATTTCCAATGTAACCGACGAAATGAAAGGAAAGATTGACGAACTGGTTGAAAAATACCATCTGACGGACGGCAAGCATGCTTCCGCCCTCAGAAGAAACTCGATGTCCTGTGTCGCATTCCCGACTTGCGGCCTTGCGATGGCGGAAGCAGAACGGTACTTGCCGGAACTGCTCGGAAAAATCGAGGAGATTTTGGACGAAGCGGGGCTGCGCGAAGAAGAAATCGTCATCCGGATGTCGGGCTGCCCGAACGGATGTTCAAGGCCGGCGCTTGCGGAAATGGCTTTTATCGGAAAGGGCCCCGGAAAATACAATTTGTATTTGGGTGGCAGCTTCACCGGCGACAGGCTTGCTTGCCTTTATAAGGAAAATATCGGGGAAGAAGAGATCCTCGCGTCACTGCGCCCGATTCTTTTGCAATATGCAAAAGAACGGCAGGAAGGCGAACATTTCGGGGATTTCGTCATCCGCGCCGGAATTGTAGAAGCGATCCGTGACGGACGTGATTTTCATAAACCGGCAGCGGTGAATAAATAATTTTACAAACTGTGCCTAGAAGGATTTTATTCTCCGGGCACAGTTTTTTGTTTCTTTACAAAAGCTTCCAATTGGGACATACTGTTTAGCAGAATACCTCATAAAGGATGGTTGCCATGCTGGGAAAAAATTTAAAAACATATATCGAAAACCAAAAGGATACTATAATAATATTATGTAAACAAGAAATAGCGTATTTGGAGCGCTATAAGGATTTTTTCAAAGATGCTGTCAGGGAAAAAGAAATTGTTGAAAAAGAGGGTACCGCCCGTTTTGCCGATGCATCTATTGAACGGTGCAGCAAGGAAGCCGATGAGACCCTTGCGGTGGAAACGGCGGCGTTTTTAAATGAACCTGTCATCTATTTGAAAAAGCATAGGAAAGAATATGTTTACATCGCGTCACACTGGTTTGACATCATTGGCGTCGACGGGATTGCCCTCGAGTTGGATGATGTCTTCGGCCATTACAATAGTATGCTCGGGCTTAAAGTGCAAAAGAAATACGGGCCGGCGATTCAAACGGGGTTGTCTGAACTGCTGGAAGGAGACGGGAAGGGGGAAATCCTTTTTGATGGCAATGAAGGCATCTGGGATGTGAACTTTCCGTTGAACGATGTGCCCGGTTTCAGGGAAGAGATGCCACTCATGGAAGCTTTCGTGAAAATATACGAAGTGCTGTTTGCCTTGCAGGAAAAACTTGAAAAAATGTCTTGACCCTCACGCTGCGTCACCCCTTACAGTAAAGAAGGAAGGGGGCTGCATGATGAGAATTAAAGAAGTTGCAGAGCTGGCCGGCGTCAGCATCCGGACATTGCGCCATTATGACGACATCGGGCTGCTAAAACCGGCTGAAGTTTCACCGTCCGGTTACCGGCACTATTCGGAAGAAAACCTAAAAACGCTCCAGCAAATCTTATTTTTCAAGGAATTGGGCTTCCCTTTGCAAAAGATCAAGGAAATCATGGAAAGCCCTTCGTTTGACAGGCTCGGGGCGCTCGAGCTCCAGCGCCATTTGCTGATTGAAAAACAGAAGCGGCTCGCGAAAATGATTGCCTTGATCGAAAAAACAATCCAATCGGAGAAAGAGGGAATGGAAATGTCTAGTGAAGAAAAATTTGCCGGTTTCCGCTTTGACAACAATCCGTATGAGCGTGAGGCACGCGAAAAATGGGGGGATCAGGCAGTAGATGCAGCGGAAGCGAAAATGGCGACGCTTGGCGGGGATGAAAAATTGGCTTTGGCTGATGAGATGAACGAAATTTACCGTGAGCTTGCCGCCATCCGCCATACGGACCCGCGCGCACAAGGAGCGCAGACAGCGATCCGGAAATGGTTTGATTTTTTAAACCGCCATTTCGGGAATTATACGCCGGAAGCCTTTAAAGGGCTTGGCCAAATGTATATAGAAGACAGCCGGTTTACAAAAAACATTGATCAATTTGGCGAAGGGCTTGCAACGTTTATGGCCGCAGCCATGGCGAAATTTGCGAATCAAACGGAGGAATAAAAAAAGCAGGAGCTGCCAAAAAAGGGGCTCCTGCTTTCTTTTTTTCGTTTGCCGCCTTTCAAAATAAATTGGAAAATTAATGAAACTTGTCTTACAATAAAGAGAAAGCATGACAAGGAGGTATAGGAATGCCACAAACCTATCAGCAATATTTAAAGGAACACCATGAGCAGCATTTAAAAGAACTGTTTGATTTTCTCCAAATCCCGAGTGTCAGTTCCTTATCCGAACATCAAACAGATGTGAGAAAAGCAGCGGAATGGCTGAAAGCGGAGCTTGGGAAAACAGGCCTCGAACATACCGCAGTGATGGAAACGAAAGGAAACCCGGTTGTATACGGCGACTGGCTTCACGCAGACGGGAGGCCGACCGTCCTGATTTACGGGCATTACGACGTCCAGCCGGTTGACCCGCTGAACCTCTGGAAAAGCGATCCGTTCAAACCGGAGATCCGCGATGGCAAAATTTTTGCCCGCGGCGTGAGCGATGATAAAGGGCAGGTGTTTATGCATATCAAAGCGATCGAGGCGCTGATGGAAACGGAAGGGGAACTGCCTGTCAATATCAAAGTGTTGTTTGAAGGGGAAGAGGAAATCGGCAGCCCGAATCTTGCGCCATTTGCAGAAGCGCATCAGGAACTTTTAAAAGCGGATTTGATCGTCGTTTCCGATACCGGCATGCCGGAATTGGGAAAACCGACGATCTGCTACGGGCTGCGCGGCTTATGCGGCCTTGAAATCCATGTAAAAGGCGCATCAAGCGATCTTCATTCCGGCGAATACGGCGGCGGGGTGCAAAATGCTGCCACTGCGCTGGTTGAATTGCTGGCATCCTTCCATGGCCAGGACGGCAGGGTTTTGGTGGAAGGCTTTTATGACAAAGTGGAAGCAAGCACGCCGGAAGAAAAAGAAGCGTTCGCAAAACAGGCGGCATATGAAAGCCAAATACAGGCGCAGCTTGGCGTGCCTGTATTGTTCGGGGAAAAAGGCTACTCGTACGCAGAAAGAACATCCGTCCGGCCGACGCTTGAGATCAACGGCTTACAAAGCGGTTTTACCGGGGAAGGCCTGAAAACCGTTTTGCCGTCTGAAGCCTTTGCGAAAGTGACCTGCCGCCTTGTGCCAAACCAGGATCCGTACGAAATTCTGTCGTTAGTGAAAAAACATATTGAAGCCCATGCCCCAAAAGGCGTAACCATTTCTGTAACCGAATTTGACAAAGGTTACCCGTATGTCACGCCGCGCAAGCATCCTGCCATCCAGCTTTGCGGAAAAGCGTATGAAAAAGTGTACGGCGTGCCGGTTACCTATACAAGGGGCGGCGGGTCGATTCCGATTGTTGCAGAATTTGACCGCATTTTAAACATACCGGTCGTGCTGATGGGGTTTGCCCTTTCGTCGGAAAATGCCCATGCGCCGAACGAGCATTTCCATCTTGAAAATTTTGATAAAGGCATCCAGACCATTTGCACGTATTGGAACGAGCTCAAAACATTGCCGCTTTCATAAGATAAGGAGGAATGCCCCGTATGCGGGTTTTCATTCCCAAAATGCTATAAAAAGGATGTGGGAGATGTTGCGTCCGGTCTTATTAGGGGTATGTGCCGCCTTCTTTTTCGCGGTGACATTTGTTTTAAACCGGTCGATGGAACTGTCGGGCGGCAGCTGGATTTGGAGCGCCTCCCTCCGGTACATTTTGATGGTTCCGTTTTTGCTTGTGATCGTGCTTGCCAGGAAAAATTTTCAAGCCTTATGGGCGGAAATGAAAAAGCATCCGGCCGGGTGGTTATTGTGGAGCTTTACCGGTTTTGTTCTTTTTTATGCGCCGTTATGTTTTTCAGCAGCCTATGCGCCCGGATGGCTCGTGGCCGGCACCTGGCAGATCACGATTTTATCCGGTTCACTGCTTGCCCCGTTCTTTTTTAAAACGGTGGAGACGCCGAAGGGCCTGCTGAAAATCCGGGAACCCATCCCGTTCCGCGGCTTGCGCTGGTCGCTTGTGATTTTGCTCGGCGTTTTGATGATGCAGCTTGAGCAGGCCGGCCGGATCAGCTTCCGGGAAATGATGCTGGGTGTCCTTCCCGTCATTGTGGCGACTTTTGCTTATCCTTTGGGCAACCGGAAAATGATGGAATTGTGCGAAGGCCGGCTCGATACATTTCAGCGTGTGCTCGGCATGACACTTGCCAGCCTGCCCTTTTGGTTTATTCTGTCATTGTACGGTTTAAAAGCGTCCGGCCCGCCGTCCGGAAACCAAATCGTGCAATCAGGCGTGGTTGCGGTCTTTTCCGGGGTGATTGCCACGGTATTGTTTTTCCGGGCAACCGATCTTGTCCGCGGCGATATGCAAAAATTATCGCTTGTAGAAGCGACCCAGTCATTGGAAGTGCTGTTTGCGCTGTTCGGGGAGATGGCCATTTTACCGGTTGCGGCGCCATCGCTGTTGTCCTGGTTCGGCATCATCACAGTTGCAGCCGGCATGGTGCTGCACAGCCTGATGTCACGAAAAACGGTAGCACCGGCTGCATGGAAAATGAAAAAGTCAGAAATCAGCGGATAAGAAAATATGGGAAAAAATGAGACAAAATGAGACAGCTGTCCCGGTTTGTCTCATTTTTTTATGTGCCGGGCGGACGAAGAAGGATGAAAGCGGGGTTTTCAATTGGCACGCTTTTTGCTTGTTTACCAAGTGAAAGACGACGATAAGGAGGATGGATAAATGGAGACAGTAAAAGCGGGCGAACTGCAGTTAACGAAGGAAAAAGCGCAGTGGATGTTGCAAAAAATGTTTGAAATCCGCAAGTTTGAAGACAAAGTGCATGAAGTGTTTGCGACCGGCATTTTACCGGGATTCGTCCACTTATATGCCGGCGAGGAAGCGGTTGCAGTCGGCGTTTGCGCCCATCTGAACGATCAGGATATGATCACAAGCACACACCGCGGCCACGGCCACTGTATCGCGAAAGGCTGCGATTTAAAAGGGATGATGGCGGAAATCTACGGGAAAGCGACAGGTCTGTGCAAAGGAAAAGGCGGTTCCATGCATATTGCCGACCTCGACAAAGGCATGCTCGGTGCAAACGGGATTGTCGGCGGCGGGTTCCCGCTGGCATGCGGCGCAGCATTGACGGCGAGAGTTAAAAAGACGAGTAATGTAAGCGTTTGCTTCTTTGGGGACGGCGCGAATAACCACGGTACGTTTCACGAAGGCATCAACTTGGCAGCCGTATGGAAGCTTCCGGTCATTTTTGTGGCGGAAAATAACGGCTATGGGGAAGCGACGCCATTCCATTATGCGTCAAGCTGTAAAACGATTGCCGACCGTGCCGTTGCCTACGACATTCCGGGTGTTCGTGTCGACGGGAAAGATATCGTCGCCGTGTACCAGGCGGCAAAAGAAGCGGTGGAACGCGCCCGCAACGGGGAAGGCCCGTCGCTGATTGAATGCGTGACGTACCGAAACTACGGGCATTTTGAAGGGGATGCCCAAACTTATAAAGCAGAAGCAGAAAAGGCGAAACAGCTGAATGAAAAAGATGCGATCGTCCAATTTAAAAAATTTGTGCTTGAACAAAACCTGTTCAGCGAAGCAGACATCAACAGCCTGGAACAAAAAGTGGAACAGGAGATCGAAGAAGCTGTGAAATTCAGTGAAGAAAGCCCGTATCCGGACCCTTCCGAACTTTTGAAAGATGTCTATGTATCCTACTAATTTATGAAAAAAGGAGGCCTTTCCAATGGGAAGACAAATTTCTTTTTCGCAGGCCATTAACGAAGCGATGAAACTGGCGATGAGAAGAGATGAAAATGTAATTTTGATGGGGGAAGATGTTGCCGGCGGTGCGGAAGTTGATCACCTGCAGGATGAAGAAGCATGGGGTGGCGTGCTTGGCGTGACGAAAGGCCTTGTCCAGGAATTCGGCCGCGGGCGGATTTTGGATACGCCGATTACGGAAGCGGGCTATATGGGGGCTGCGATGGCTGCTGCTTCAACAGGATTGCGGCCGATTGCAGAGCTCATGTTCAACGATTTTATCGGCAGCTGTCTGGACGAAGTGCTCAACCAGGGCGCGAAATTCCGGTACATGTTCGGCGGCAAGGCGCAAGTGCCGGTGACGGTCCGGACGATGCACGGCGCCGGTTTCCGGGCGGCGGCCCAGCACTCGCAAAGCCTGTATGCGCTGTTTACGTCGATACCGGGCTTAAAAGTCGTCGTGCCGTCAACGCCATATGATGCGAAAGGGCTGCTTTTGGCTGCGATCGAAGACAATGACCCGGTTATCTTTTTTGAAGATAAAACGCTTTACAACATAAAAGGGGAAGTGCCCGAAGATTACTATACGATTCCGCTCGGTAAGGCGGACAGGAAACGTGAAGGAAGCGACATCACCATTGTTGCAGTTGGCAAACAGGTACAGACGGCGCTTGAAGCGGCAGAACGGCTTGCCAAAGACGGCATCGAAGCGGAAGTGATTGACCCGCGCAGTTTATCGCCGCTTGATGAAGGGACGATTCTCCAGTCGGTCGCAAAAACAAACCGGCTCATTGTGGTCGATGAAGCGAACCCGCGGTGCAATGTGGCAACCGATATTGCGGCACTTGTTGCCGATAAAGGATTTGATGATCTGGACGCCCCGATCAAACGGATCACGGCACCGCACACGCCGGTTCCGTTCTCGCCGCCGCTTGAAGATTTGTATTTACCATCCGCCGGGAAAATTGTGCAGGCGGTATCAGAGCTCTTGGGGGAACCGGTCGGGCAATAACGGACAGATAGAAAGGAGTGGTTGGCATGCCGGTTGAAGTTATTATGCCCAAACTTGGGATGGCGATGAAAGAAGGAACCGTTTCACAATGGAATAAAACAGAAGGAGAAGCCGTTAAAAAAGGCGACCCGATCGCCAGCATCAGTTCGGAAAAAATAGAGATGGAAATCGAGTCCCCTGCGGACGGCAATGTATTAAAAATCAATGTGCCGGAAGGAAAGGGCGTGCCGCCGGGAACGGTGATTTGCTATATCGGAAACCCGGATGAAGAAGTGGCGGCAACAGCAGCCCAGGTGCAGGAAGAAAAAGGAGAAGAAGAAATAAAGGCGGCCCATCCCGCACCGCTCCCGAAAAAACCGGGAAAAGCGCGCGTGAAAATTTCCCCGGTCGCGCGGAAAATGGCGGAAGCAGCAGGCATTAAACCGGAAGATATAAAAGGGACCGGGCCAGGGGGCAGGATTACAAAAGAAGATGTGGAACAGGCAATTGCATCAAAGAAAGAAAGCCGCAAACAGGACAGCCTCATCCATGCGCCGGCAGGAAAAGAACCGAAGCACACACCGGTATCCGGCATGCGCAAAGTGATCGCAGAACGCATGCATGCCAGCCTGCAATCAGCTGCACAGCTGACGATCACGATGAAAGCGGATGTCACGGAACTATTGGCGCTAAAAACGCAAGTGAAAGAGACAATCGCAAAACGGTACGACAGCAAACTGACGATCACGGATTTTATAGCAAGAGCTGCCATCCTTGCCCTCGAAAACCATCCGGAAATGAACAGTGCGTTTATGGATAACACAATTGTCACTTACCCGGAAATCCATTTGGGCATCGCAACGGCGGTTGAAAAAGGGCTGATTGTCCCGGTCATTCGCAACGCCGAAAGCAAATCGCTGATCGACTTGGCAAAAGAAATCAAAGAAAAAACAGCGGCAGCAAGATCCGGGAAACTGCCGGCAGATGAGATGCAAGGGTCCACTTTTACCATTTCAAGCCTGGGTGCAAGCGGCGTCGAATTTTTTACGCCTATTTTGAACCCGCCGGAAGCCGGAATATTGGGTGTCGGTGTCGTTTCGGATGAAGCTGTTTTTATCGGGGACAAAATTGAAAAACGGAGCCGGCTGCCGCTCAGCCTGACGTTTGACCACCGCGTGCTCGATGGGGCGCCGGCAGCGGCCTTCCTGCAAACGGTCAAGCAATATTTGGAAGAACCGGTTACGATGCTTTTGTAGGAAAGAAGGGATCAGGATGGAAACCATCGGGATTTTAGGCGGCGGGCCTGCGGGCTACGTCGCTGCCATTACAGCAGCACAGCAGGGTGCGGATGTCATTTTATTTGAACAGGCGACACTCGGCGGCACATGCTTAAATGAAGGGTGCATGCCGACCAAGACACTTTTGGAAAGTGCAGGGCGCTACCGGGACATTCGGGAAGCGGACAAATTCGGGATCCGGGTGAACAAGGAAGCGGTGTCCATTGACTGGCCTGCCCTGCTTGAAAGGAAAAATGCGATCGTTTCCCGGCTCGTGCAAGGCATTCAATACTTAATGAAGAAAAACAAAATCAAAATCGTGCAGGGAAAAGCGGCATTCCAGTCACCCCATGTTGTTCTTGCAGAAACAGCAAACGGCACGGTTGAAATAAAAGCGGACCAGTTCATCATCGCAACAGGGTCTGAACCGAGTTCCCTCCCGTTTGCGCCGTTTGATGGCAACTGGATCATCGACAGCACGCAGGCCATGTCTCTTCCCGGCCTGCCTCCATCGCTCGTGATTGTCGGCGGTGGGGTAATCGGTTGCGAGTTTGCGAGCATTTACAGCCGGCTTGGGACAAAAGTGTCGATCATAGAGATGGCCCCACATATTTTGCCGGGGGAAGATGCAGATATCGCGAATATTTTAAAAGAGCAGCTTGAAAAAGACGGGGTGGACATTTATACATCTGCTGCCGTAAAAAAACTGGACCGTGATAAGAAATGCGCGCTGATTGAACAGGAAGGGGAAACGCGCGAGATTTACGGGGAATACGTGCTTGTTTCAATCGGCCGGAAACCGTCTGTCAACGGGATCGGCCTCGAAAATGCCGGGGTGGCGTATGAAAAATCGGGCATAAAAGTCAATGAAAAGATGCAGACGAACATCCCTCATATTTATGCCTGCGGCGATTGTATTGGCGGCATCCAACTTGCACATGTCGCTTTTCATGAAGGAAAAGTGGCCGCGCTCAATGCATGCGGAATGGAGGAAAGTGCGGATTACAAAGCCGTTCCCCGCTGCATTTATACGTTTCCGGAAATTGCCGGCACCGGCCTCACCGAAAAGCAGGCGAAAGAAATGTACGGCGCTGTCCGGATCGGCGAATTTCCGTTTTCGGCAAACGGAAAAGCGATGATCAGCGGTGAACAGGTCGGGAAAGTAAAAGTCATCATCGAGCCGGAATACGAAGAGGTAGTCGGCTTGTCCATTTGCGGCCCGCATGCAACAGAACTGGTCGGGCAGGGGGTATTGATGCTGAACGGGGAAATGACGGCTGATCTGCTTGAGCGCTTGATTGCCGCTCATCCGACCGTCTCGGAAGCCATCCATGAAGCCGTTTTAAACGCACAGGGCCATCCGGTGCACGTATAATCATTCCCGGCAGTTTCAGACTGCCGGGAATATTCATAAGCCCTGTCTACATATTGAAAACGCTTTCCATATTCGATTATAATAGAAAAGAACATCACGACTTTCTTCCTGATGCGCAATTTTCTATGATGAGTCGGAGGGATGAAAGATGGCTGTATGTTATTGGAATACGTGGAAAAAGTTTGTGCAGGAAGGGACATTGGATCCCGAGAGAATCAACAACCGAATCGCTGAATCGTGGTACCGCTGTAAAAAACGGGATGTGAACCCGTATTTGCGGAAAGGGCAGCATATCCTGCCTGTTGAAAAACTATTGGCACACCGGGAAAGGCATAAAGATTTTTTAAATATTGCCGAGCGCCATGTGAAAAAGATGGAGCCTGTGTTTCAGGAAGCCGGCATGATGGCGCTCCTGATTGATCCTTGCGGGCATGTGCTATCCGTATCAGGAAACCGGAAAACCATTTTTGAAGCGCAAAAAATTAATTTTGTCGAAGGGGTTTGCTGGACGGAAGAGCGGGTCGGCACGAATGCGATCGGCACTACGCTTGAGACAGGGGAAGCCGTGATGGTGAACGGCCCTGAGCATTTTTCGGTTGCCTCCCACCAGTGGAGCTGTGCAGCCGCGCCGGTTTACGACAGCCAAAGGAATCTTGTTGGCGTCATGGACTTAACATGTCCATATACCGAATCCCACCCTTTCATGCTCGCCATGGTTTCATCGCTGGCTTATACAGTAGAGCAGGAAATCGTACGCATGGCAAAAAGCCGGCATGAACGTTTCATCCAAAAAGCTGTTGAACTTTCGGACCAGTACGGGGACCGGTTACTCGTCATTACGGATGAAGAAGGAAAAGCCGTTGCGGCAAGCCGGCCGCTTCGGAAGAAAATGCCGGATTATTTTGGCAGAACGATTGAAGAAATGACCTCCCAAACGGATACCATTGTGAACCAATCCATTCCATTGCCTTCCAGCCGGGAAAAAATCGGCACCTGTTTCTTTTTGTCTGAAAATAAAAATCTTTCCGGCACCCTTCTTCAAAAAGAAAAGTTCGTCTTCTGCGGCGTCACCGGCATAAGTAGAAGTTTTCAGGAAACGTTGCGCAAAGCCCGGATTGCTTCCCTTTCCGATACCACTTGTTTTATCACGGGTGAGACCGGAACTGGAAAGGAACTGGTCGCACGGGCCATCCATGAAAACAGCAGCCGGAAAAACGGCCCGTTTATTGCCGTCAATTGCGGGGCTGTGCCGAAAGAATTAATGGAAAGCGAGTTTTTCGGTTATGCCGACGGGGCTTTTACCGGCGCAAAACGGGGCGGCCATAAAGGAAAATTCGAGCAGGCCCATGGCGGCACCTTATTTCTTGACGAAGTGGCCGAGCTGCCGTCTGCCATGCAAACGGCGTTGCTCCGCGTCCTGCAGGAAAGAAAAGTCGTGCCGATCGGTTCTGCAAAAGAAGTGAATGTGGACGTCCGGATTATTGCCGCGACCCACAAGGATTTGCCGAAGCTCGTCAAAGAAGGGAAGTTCCGTGAAGATTTGTTTTACCGCCTGTATGTTTTTCCCGTCCGCCTTCCTGCTTTGCGCGAAAGAAAAGAAGACTTGCCTGCATTGATTCAGTATATCAGCAGAAAGAAAAATCAAGACGTCGAAATCCCGCCGGCGGTTATGAAGAAAATGCAGGATTATCATTGGCCCGGCAATATCCGTGAACTGATGAATGTGATTGAAAACGTCCGACTGCTTGCTGTGGCCGGTGAAGAAGAAGCGGAACGGTATGTGGACGAATATGTTTCCGGAGAGACCGGGCTTAACGGCATGGAAAAACAGGTCACGACGCTGAACCCGCGGGAAACGATTGAGCGCGATATGATACTGGAAGCTTTGAAACATACGAAGGGAAATGCGGCGGCAGCGGCGAAAATGCTGGATATTCCGCGCAGCACATTTTACAGAAAACTGCGGAAATACGGCTTGTAACGATTGAATGCCCGGTTTCAGGGTATAGAAAAAATATCATCTTGGAACCGGGTGGTTATGTTGTTGGATACAGTATGGAAAGAATTCTCGGACATTCATCTTTTTCGTTTTGCGCTTGGTACGGTCGTTTTGCTTGTTGCCGGCAAGTTGTTGAAGTGGACGGTATCCGTGCTTGCAAAAAGGAACCGCCGGCTGCAAAAAACGGTCGTGCCGGCGGTTTATTCAATTACAAACTGGGCTTGTTTATACGGTGTACTTTTGATCTTCCTGTTTGATTTCTCCGATAACAGGTGGTTGTTTTACCCGCTTTATTCCAAAGGCGGGCTCGATGTCACGCCGTTTTTGCTGATTGTTGCTTTAATGATTGTCACGCTCGCGCACAGGCTTGTGAAGCTTCTGACAAAATATGTGCTTTCAACCGTTTATGACCATTATCACGTTGACCGCGGACTCGGGTATACGTTTAACCGCCTCATTTATTATACCGTCATGATTGCTGCACTTTGTATCAGCTTTACAACGGTCGGCCTTGACCTGTCTGCACTTGGGGCGGTTTTAAGCGTAATCGGGATCGGGCTCGGCTTTGGCATGCGCAACATCGCGGCAAACTTCGTATCCGGGATCATCATTTTATTTGAACGCCCGATTGAAGTCGGTGAAACGGTTGAAATCAATGAGGAAACCGGCAGAGTGGAGAAAATCAATCTCCGCTCTACAACGGTCCGGCACGATAAAAGCGGTACGCTGATTGTTCCAAATCAATATTTTATTGAACAGGTCATTAAAAACCGGACGACGGAAAAGCCTTCTGCTTCTATTCAGGTCAGCGTCAGTTCCGAAATGGATACAAAAAAGGTGGAAAAGCTATTGCACGAGGCTTTTGAAACAGTAAAAGAAGCAGATCATGGTCTCGCACCGGATACGATAGCGTCTGTAAAGTTGATCCTGTTGCGGAACCATAGCTTTGATTTTCTTGTAGAGATCCCGCTTTTGCCGGGCAACCAGAAAGATGAGATTGAAAATGAAATGCGCCATGTGATCGTCCGGCTGTTCCGCGAAAACGGCATTGAATTTGCAAAAGAACCGATCGAACAGGTGATTTTGCGGGACAGTTGAGCCCAGCCCAAAAAGGCAGGTACTTATGGCACCATCTGCCTGATTGGCGGCATCATGCATACGATTAAAAAAAGTGAAAAAGTTTGCCCCAGTTCCTCCGAAAAGTTATGCTTATGGTAGGAGGGGATGGATTTGGCAAGTTTTACAGAGAAAAAGGATTCATGCGACTTCACGAAAGTGGCGGAAAATGTATGGAAACTGGTCGTCCGTTTTCCATTCGGCATGCGGGAGGTCAATTGCTATCTTTTTAAAGGAAAAAAAGGGTACACGATTGTGGATACCGGGGACTTCCATGAAACGGCGAAGGAAACATGGAACAAAGTGCTGGCATCGGTTTTTCCCATTGAAAAAATTGTGCTGACACATTCGCATCCCGACCATCTCGGGCTTGCGAAATGGCTGAAAGAAAAATACAGTGTACCTGTTTTCATGTCCGATTTAAGCTTTCAGACCATGCAGGAAACAAAGGCCCGTTTTGCCGTTTCACATGATAAATACGAAGCGGTTTTGCAAAAGCATGGCGGGCCGACTTTGCCGAAACGGAATTTTGCACGGGAGATCCCGAAATATGATTTTGAACCGGACGGCCTTTTTAAAAATGGCGAACAGGTTCTGCTCGGTGATGATCCTTACGAAGCGATCCGGACGCCTGGCCATGCGCCGGACCATTTTTGTTTTTACAATCGCAAAAAGCAAATTCTGGTGCTCGGAGACCATGTGTTAAAAGACTTGTCCCCCATTGTTGCCGCCTGGTCTGAGAACGACAAAAACCCGCTTGGGGATTATTTTGATTCGCTTGACCGGATTAAAGACCTGCCTGTCAAAGTGGCGCTTCCGGGGCACGGCGGGCTAATTGAGGATGTAAAGGCGCGGGCGGAGAGCATCCGGATGCGCCATGAGCATAGACTCAAGCAAATTGTCATGTCGCTTCAAGAAGGAGAGAAAACAGCGGCGCAAATCTGCCGGGATACTTATGGGGATATGGCAATAAAGCAATTTTTCGCTCCGTTTATGGCAACAATTACAAGATGTCTTTATCTGGAATTTGCCGGAAAAATATCGAGCCGACTGGTGAATGGACAAATTTTATATTTTTTGCCCTGATCAGCTCGCATCTGCTTCAGCTTAAGAGGCAGATGATTTTTTTGCGCCGAAGGAAAAGATGTGCAGCCGGTAAACCAAAAACCGGTTGTTCAAGTTTGCGCAGAAGGTATGGCTTTAGACGGGCGATAAATATAGGGCAAGCAGAAAACCGGGCTTCCGATTTCCCTACATATATAGGAATTGGCCTTGAAAGGTTCGGAATATATAATTAGTTGTGAAAGCCACTTTTACAACAAGGAGGAACCGCATGGAAACCGTTGACGAAATTTTTCAAACAATTGATGCTGCCTTAAAGAAAGATCCTTCCCGGTCACAAGGAATGAACGCGGTATACCAGTTTAATTTAAGTGGGGAAGAAGAAGGGACTTACCATGTCGTTATGCGTCCGGAAGGCAGTTACGCTGGGGCGGGGGAAGCGGAGGATCCGAATTGTACGCTCTCCATGTCATCCGCTGACTTTAAAAAACTGGTGCAAGGCAAAATGAACGGCACGACGGCTTTTTTAACCGGCAAACTCCGGCTGAAAGGGGATATGGGGCTGGCTTTGCGGTTGCAGGACGTTTTGTCAGCATATAACGCTTCCTGATGGAAACAAAAGAAGCGAAAGCCCTTTACAACACCGCTCCTAGGATCCGTTTTGAAAAAGGGAAACCCTGGTGTGGCAAGGGATTCCCGCTCGCTTGGGTGTGCCGGCACAGAAGTTGACCGGATTTTTTGGCGGAAGCTGATAAACCGAGCACCATGCCTGCCGGTTAGAGGCACGACAGGACCGTTCCGGCATGGCGCACCTGACAAGGAGATGAAAAGATGGCGCATGAACGTTTTCAAACCGTTGAGGGTCAAATCAACTGGAATGACCCGATGTATAAGCTTTATGAAAAAGCAAAGCGGAACGGCGGGTGGAATCCGGCTGACATTGATTTCAGCCAAGACCGGGAAGATTTTCTCCAATTAAGGGAGGAAGAGAGGATAGCATCGTTACCGCTTATTTCCTCTTTTTCAGCCGGGGAAGAAGCGGTTACGCTCGATATTTTGCCGATGCTCCATGCGATGGCAAGACAGGGCCGGCTTGAAGACACGATGTTTTTGACCACCTTTTTGCACGATGAAGCCAAACATACGGAAATGTTTTCGCGCTGGCAGCAGGCTGTGGGCGTCGGCGATCTTGATTTATCGGCTTACCATAATGACAGTTACAAGCGGATTTTTTACGAAGCGCTGCCCGAAGCAATGGAACGCCTGTATACAGACGATTCGCCTGAAGCGGTCATCCGTGCGGCGATGGTTTACAATATGATTGTGGAAGGCGTGCTTGCGGAATCCGGTTATTATTCGTTCAGGCAGATTTATAAAAAAGCCGGCTTGTTCCCGGGCATTTTACAAGGCATTGATTATTTAAATATGGATGAAGGTAGGCATATCCAGTTTGGCATTTATACGATACAGCGGCTTGTGGTCGGAAATGAGGAAAGGTTTAAATTGTTCCATGACTATATGGATGAATTGTGGGCGCATGCTTGCGGCGTTGTCGAATACCTTGTCGGACTGGCGGTTTTACTACGGGAACAGTCAAATTTTGAATCGCGGATTGTATTCGAGCCGGATATGATGCGGCAATACGCTGTTAAACAGTTTCATATTCGAAAAAGCAAGATCGATCGGGCCAGAAAATACAAGAACCTGTCCGAATTGGAAGCTGCTGCAGATTCCTAAAACAGAAGACCCCGGGCCCGGGGATCCAGCGGGAGGACAAAGTAAGTTTCCCGGTGAAGCGGCATGGATGTGGAAAAACGGCGGCAGCTGCGGAACATCTGTAAAAATGTCTCTGCTTCCCGGTTTTCCAGCACGTACGTACCGGACCGGGCAAAAAAGCCGGCATGCTGTGCGAAAGCAATCTGATTGACTCAATTCACCAGGATTGCCACATTTTTTTTCTGATTTTTCGCTATCATGTGAAATTCTTTTCCATTCTGTTGCCGCTTTTTCGTACGCTTGTTTTGTCCGCTCATCAAAGCAAACCATCCAAACTTCCTGCACGGCGCCGGAAGTTTCAAGGAATGTGCAAATGGTGCGGACAGCAATCCGGGCAGCTGCATCCAGCGGGAAATGGTAAACACCGGTGCTGATGGAAGGAAAGGCAACTGTTCGCAGTCCTTTCGATTCAGCAAGGCACAGGCTGTTTTGGTAACTGTTTTCCAATAATTCGGCTTCATGATGGTCGCCTCCCTGCCAGACGGGGCCGGGCGTATGAATGACGTATTTTGCCGGCAGCTGGTATCCTTTCGTCATCTTTGCTTCGCCGGTCGGGCATCCGTTCAATTTCCGGCATTCCTCAAGGAGCCCGGGCCCTGCTGCCTTGTGGATGGCCCCATCGACACCACCGCCGCCGAGCAGTGTTGTATTCGCCGCATTTACGATGGCATCCGTTTTGACTTTTGTAATATCGCCAAGCACGATTTTAAAAGACTTCATCTCCATCATCTCCGTTTCTGTTCTTTGTTTTATTTTAACAGGAAGGGGTGGATGTTTAAATACCGGTATAGTTTCACACTCCCCTATCCATACTTTAATTGTAAAAAGAAACGGAGGTTTTGGTATGGATGCAAGACGTGCGCAGGAAATTATGAATGTGCCAGAAATGGTGACGGTCACTTTGAACGGGGAAAGGATTTACATCGAGCATGTTGACCGGCAGGAAGAAACAGTAACGGTGCATACCCTTGATCATCCGGATAAAAAGATGAGCGTTCCCGTCAACCTTTTGCTGGAACATTAAAACCGCTTTTTGAGCGGTTTTTTTTCGGTTGACAGTGAAAATACAAACATTTAGAATTTTAGATACGGAACAGATCTTCATGGGAGAGGGGTTTAGTCAAATGAATCTGGAAAACAGCACAGCCATTGTAACCGGCGGGGCATCAGGGCTCGGGGAAGCAACGGTAAGGAAATTGGTGGAAACGGGCGCGAAGGCGGTTGTTTTTGACCTTCAACAGGAAAAAGGAGCAAAATTGGAGCAGGAACTAAAAGGGCGGGTTCGTTTTTTCAAAACGGATGTAACGGATGAGAAAAGTGTTCAAGATGCGCTAGAACAAATTGAAAGCGTTAACATACTGGTAAATTGTGCCGGCATCGGAGCGGCGAAAAAAACATACGGCAAAAGCGGCGTACATGATCTTGCCTCTTTTCGGAAAGTGATTGAGGTGAATCTGATTGGCACGTTTAATGTGATCCGGCTTACCGCTGAAAAAATGGCACATAACAGCCCGAACGAAGAAGGGGAAAGAGGAGTGATCATTAATACAGCCTCGGTTGCCGCTTTTGAAGGGCAGATCGGGCAGGCAGCCTACAGCGCGTCAAAAGGCGGCATTGTCGGGATGACGCTTCCGGTTGCCAGGGATCTTGCCAGCCTTGGCATTCGTGTTGTCACGATTGCACCGGGTGTATTTGAAACGCCGCTTTTCGCTTCTTTGCCAGAAAAAGCAAGGGATGCGCTTGGCAAGATGACACCGTTTCCTCCCCGTCTCGGACGGCCGGCAGAGTATGCGCAGCTTGTCCAAAGTATTGTCTTGAATCCGATGCTGAACGGGGAAACGATCCGACTTGACGGTGCGATCCGGATGCAGCCGAAGTAATGTGAAGCTGATGATGGAAAAATCCGCCTGGCAGGCAGGCACGGGAAACATCTCAAAATCGCACGCGCAAGGCGGATTGGGCCGGTTGCTTAACGGGTCGATAAAAACAGTCCGGGCCGGGCACCATTTTCAAAAGAGTCCCGTGCAAATGCGAGACTAAGACAGGAAATACGGGTTTACAAGCGGAATCGCAGTTTAAAAACGCAGGGTATAAGATGAATGGAAAATTTTTATGGTGAGGGGAATGCGGATGCGGGAAGCGGTCATTATAGAAGCGGTTCGGACACCCGTTGGAAAGCGGAATGGATTATTAAGCGGGATCCGGGCAGAAGAGCTGGCGGCGAAAGTTTTACAGGAAGTGGTCGAACGGGCGGGGATATCTCCGGATATGGTGGAAGATGTGATCATGGGCTGTGTTTCCCAGGTCGGGGAACAGGCGTCTGATATTGCGCGGCAGGCAACGTTGATCGCAGGATTTCCGATTGAAGTGCCCGGCGTTACCATTGACCGCCAGTGCGGATCCAGTCAGCAGGCGGTGCATTTTGCAGCTCAGGCGGTTCTCTCCGGCGATATGGATGTGGTGATTGCAGGCGGAGTTGAGAGCATGTCGCGCGTTCCGATCGGCTCCAACAGGAACGGCGCCGCATTCAGCAAGTTGCTCACTGCAAAATACAACATGATCCATCAGGGGCTGTCCGCAGACTTGATTGCGGAAAAGTGGGGCATTAGCCGTGAAAAGATGGACCACTATGCGCTTGAAAGCCACAGGCGTGCATTGCAGGCGCAAAAAGAAGGGCGTTTTGACAGGGAGATCATGCCGGTTGAAGCGGAACAGCCTGATGGCAAGACCGTGACAGTTGTGAAAGATGAAGGCCCGCGTTCAGATACATCGATTCAGAAATTGTCCGCGCTGAAACCGGCTTTTCAGGAAGACGGGCGTATCACGGCAGGTAATGCGAGCCAGATTAGCGACGGGGCAGCTGCCGTTTTAATCATGTCCCGCACAAAAGCAGAGGCACTTGGCCTGAAGCCGCGGTTCCGAATTCTCGCCCGGACCGTTGTTGGGTCTGATCCGACACTGATGCTGACAGGGGTGATCCCGGCTACGGAAAAAGTGTTATGTCAGGCGGGGCTTTCGATTGATGACATCGATGTATTTGAAGTGAACGAGGCATTTGCTTCCGTACCGCTTGCCTGGCTTTTAGAAACCGGCGCCAGTCCGGAAAAACTGAACCCGAACGGCGGTGCGATTGCGCTTGGCCATCCGCTTGGCGCAAGCGGGGCGCGGCTCATGACAACGCTAATACACGAGCTGGAACGAACAAACGGTCGTTACGGCTTGCAAACGATGTGCGAAGGTTACGGTATGGCAAACGCGACGATCATTGAAAGATTGGATTAAAAAACATGTTGTTTCCGGCTGGGGAAAGGAGCGTATCACCGCAGCCGGCGCTTTACTGCGGCAAACGGAAAAACCGGGTTTTTCGAACAGGAGGAGTAAAAATGTTTGTTGGGCAACAGCTCAAATGGCATGCCATTCATCAACCGGACCATATCATTACGTCTTACCGGGGAAAGAAAATGACTTATGCTCAATTTTACCGGGAGGCGATAAATGTCGCCGGCTTTTTCCAAAAAAAGGGGTACAAAAAGGGAGACATTATTGCCCTTTTTCTTCATAATTCCGATGTGCTGCTCATTGCCTATTATGCCTGCCAACTGGGCGGTTTCACAGCCATGCCTGTCAATACAAAATTGGCACCACCCGAAGTGCAGTATATTTTTCATCACTCAGAAGCAAAAGCCCTCATCTATGATACCCGTCTGCTCCATATATTGCATGAAATTCCGCGCGAGTTTCATCAATTCCAAGACCGCCTGATGGTCGGCGGGGAAGACACATTCCGGGCTATTGCCGGAGAAAATACGGATGCTTTTATGCCTCCCCAAATAGAGGCAGATGATACTGCTGTGATTTTTTATACATCCGGCACAACCGGCAGGCCAAAAGGCGTCATGCTGTCTGCCGCAAATGTCCGGGCAGCGGCACAAATCTGGGCTGAGGCAATGGATTTAAGCAGGGAAGACCGTGTGCATATTGTCACCCCATTATTCCATTGCGCGGCATGCCATGTCTTTAGCATTCCGGCCATCTACCGTGGTGGCACCATGATCATAGAAGAACAATTTTCCCCTGAGAAAACGCTTGAAACAATGGAAAAAGAAAAAGTTACTGTTTTCTTCGGGGTGCCGGCAATGTACAGTATCCTTCTCAATACGCCGAAAATGGCTGAAGTTGACCTGTCTTATTTGCGATTGTTCTGTTATGGTGCGTCTCCGATGCCGTATGAACGTGTGCGCCAGTTAAAAACGCGTTTTCCGACAGTAAAAGTACAAAATTTATACGGCCAGACCGAAAATGCGCCGGCAGCTTCAACATTAACTGACCGTTTTGCTATGGAAAAGGCAGGTTCGGTTGGCCAAGCATTGCCGCAAACGGAAATTCAAGTGGTAGATGCGGGCGGTTCACCTGTTCCCGCCGGGGAAGTAGGCGAAATCATCGTTAAAGGGCCGCAAGTCATGAAAGGATATTTGAAAAATGAAGAAGAAACGCGGAGGGTATTGCAAAACGGTTGGCTTTACAGCGGAGATTTGGGCTATTTCGATGAAGCCGGCTTTCTGTATTTAGTTGACCGTAAAAAAGATATGTTAATACGTGGAGGCGAAAATGTTTATCCGGTGGAAGTAGAGGAAGTGCTGTATGAAATGCCGGAAATTTTGGAAGCGGCAGTAGTCGGAATTCCGCATGAAATATACGGGGAAGTGCCAAAAGCCTATATTGTCGTGAAAAAAGGCGAAACATTGACAGAAGAAAAAGTGTTTGCCTATTGTTCGGGAAAACTTGCAAAATATAAATGGCCGGCCGAAATTGAATTTTTACAGACGCTTCCACGAAATGCGAGCGGGAAAGTTTTAAAACACGTTTTGCGAAAACAAATTTCCGGGGTGTAAGGCAAACAGCACGGCAGCAAAAAATACCCATTTTGAGAAAGGGCGCCCGTGCCGTTTGGGAAAAGCGTAATGCCGGCAATGCGCCGGTATTTTTTTGTTTAATTTGGTTTAATAACACTATGTGCTAAAAGATAAATAATATTTGACCAAATGTTTGCACGATAAAAATGAACGAATTTTTACCATTCTTTTGCCGGCTTAGCCGGATGCACGGTTGATATAAAACGCGACTCCATTTTATAGAAATGAAAGGGTTTCAGAGCAGATTTTATAAAAATTACACAATGTGCTAAAAACATAATAAAAAACAAAAAACCTACACAGCTAAAATAACATACGTTCGAGTGTTAATTTTTGTGTGCTGCCGGCACATTTTACTATAATGGAAGAAAAAGGGGTGAGTATCATGGCGGAAAAACGGCAAAGGGAGAGTACCGGCTTTTTAATCAAACAGCGCGCCTTTTTAAAACTTTATATTATCACCAATATTGAAAACGGACGGTGGTACGGGCTGCAGCTTTTGGATGAATTGAAAAAAGAATTTAAGCCGCTCGGTTTCGAACCGCAGCATTCCGAAATCTACCGGGCGCTTCATGAACTGGAAGATGAGGAGCAAATTTTGACCAAAATAAAAGTAAAACCGGACGGGGCAAAAAGAAAAGAGGTTGTGGTATACAAAATCAAAGACATGGAAAAAGCAAAAGCGTACAAAAAACTTGTCAAGGCTGACTTGGAACGGTGCGAGCAGCTTTTGCGAAAAGCGCTTCAGGATAACTTTTCATAAAAAAAGCCGGGTGTGCCGGCTCTTTTTTATTTATCATTTTTCGTAAGAAGCGGCCCTTTTGGCTGCGAGTATGTGCTTATCCCGCGTATAGGTTTACCCGTCCTGTTTCAAAAAGGGGGATAAAAGAAATATTTTTCCGCACAATGGTCAATCCCCGTTCGGCTCAAGCAAGTATTTTAACATTCGCTGTCCATGCCGAAAAACAGCAGAACGTTCACTTTAAAACAATCGATTTCGTTTTTTCTGATTGATATACATCCAATGCGGCCTGCAATCCTTCTCCACGGTTCACTTTTACGCCATGCCTAATCAGAACGGCTTCAAGGCCGCCTAATAATGCGAGCACATTATCTTTTCGACAGCCGTAGCCCATCGTGCCAATCCTCCAGATTTTTCCGTGCAGTGGGCCAAAAGAAGAAGCGATTTCAATGCCGAATTCCTCAAGAAGCATGTGGCGGACAGATTCGCCGTCGGTTCCGTCCGGTATGTTGACGCAAGTGACGCAGGGGAGTTTGTGCACAGGGTCGCCGAATAAAGACAGTCCCATTGCCAGAAGCCCTTCGATAAGCGCTTTTTCATGCAGTTTATGGCGTGAAAAACGTGCTCCCAGTCCTTCATCCAACACAAGCCGTAATCCTTCTCGTAGCGCGTAGATCATGGACGTTGCCTCTGTGTGGTGGTTCAACCGGCGCGGGCTCCAGTAATCCTGGAGCATGCCCAGATCAAAGTAATTGCTTGTGATCGGGCGCATGCTCCTTGGATAAGCACGGTCCTCATCAGTTGCAATGCCGCGTTCCACTTTTTTGCGTGCCAGCACGATTTTTTCTATACGACTGTTGTACGTAATCGGCGCCATGCCGGCAGGGACTGACAGACATTTTTGCGTTCCGGCAACAAGGGCATCGATATACCATTCATCTGTCCTGACATCTGCTCCTCCGATGGATGCGACTGCATCTACAACAAACAAAACGTCCTGTTCGCGGCATGCCCTTCCGATTTCTGCAAGGGGCTGCATTCTGCCGGTGGAAGTTTCACCGTGCACCATTGCCAGCACTTTCGGCTTTATTTTCTTCATCTCCGCAATGACATGGCCCGGTTCGAATACTTCTCCCCACGGACATTCAATGGTGTGGACTTCAGCACCGTACCGTTCGCAAATTTCTGCAAATAAATGGCCGAATCTGCCATAAATGGGCACCATGACACGGTCTCCGGGTTCAAGAATGCTGCAAAGCACAGCTTCTAATCCGGAGCGGGAAGTTCCGTCAACCGGGTAAGCCCAATGGTTTTTTGTCTGAAATACTTGGCGGAGCATATCCATTACTTCATTCATAATGGCTGTAAATGCCGGATCGAATTGACCTAGGATCGGTGTGCCCATTGCCCGCAACACACGCGGGTCGACCTCAACCGGGCCGGGTGTCAGGATGATTCGTTTCGGTGCCGTTAATTCTGCATATGCCAATTTCATCTTCTCCTTATTGTGCATCATTTAAGTGTAAGCCAGCTTGTATAATACGCTTTCCAATAAATCAATGCCGGTTTCAAGATCGCGAATAGCGCTATATTCTCTCGGCGAATGACTGATACCGTTCCTGCTCGGTACAAATAGCAGCAAAGTCGGGCAAAATGAGCCGAAAATCTGGGCGTCATGCCCGGCGCCGCTCACAATATCTTGAAAAGCAATCTGCCGGGATTTAGCAATGGATCGCGCTATTTCGGCCAATGCCGGATCCAGCGCGACCGGTGCTGTATCGAGCCATTGTGTAATCGAAATATGGATTCCCTTCTTTTTGGCGTTGCGCTTAAATGTTGAAAAAACATCGTTGCAATAGTGTTCCATGACTTCCTGCCTGTGATGGCGAATATCCAGGCTGAATGCCACTTCACCAGCAATCACATTGGCTACATTCGGTTTCACGTCAATCTGGCCAACGGTTGCCACTAAACCGGGATCGGTTTCTTTTGCCTTTCTTGTTAAGTATGAGATGAACTGGGCAGCAGCAGTAACTGCGTCTTTTCTCAGGGCCATCGGTGTCGTGCCGGCATGGTTGCTTTCTCCTTTTAGCCGAATCGTATAGCGGCGCTGCCCAACAATATGCGTGGCCACTCCGATAGTCTTATTGTTTTGTTCCAGCACCATTCCTTGCTCGATATGGAGTTCCAAAAATGCCCGGATATCCGTGCGGGCAGGGGAGATGTATTTTCCTGGTCCAAAACCCGCCCGCTTCATCGCATCGGACAGTAAAATTCCATTTTCATCCTGTATGCCATCCGCATCATGAAAATGATACAGGCCGCAAATATTTTTCGATCCCCAGAAAGTGATGGGGAACCTGCTGCCTTCTTCCTCGCACAATGACGCCGTTTCAATTGTTTTTTTGGGCGGCCCGTATTTCCGGAGGAGCCTTGACACAGCGATAAAACCGGCTATCACACCGTATGCGCCATCATATTTTCCGCCTTCTGTGACAGTATCAATGTGCGACCCGGTTAAAATTGCCCCGCTTTTTTCCGTACCTTGGACTCTGCCATATAAGTTCCCAACACTATCAAAATACGTTTCAAGCCCTGTTTCCTTCATTTTTGCTTTCAGGGCGTGCTGTGCCGCTTGCCATTCCGGTGTATACAATCGCCTTGTGACACCGCCCGTTTTTGTTTTTCCAAAGGAGGCGAGCCATTCGATCATCTCGCTTACTTGGTTTGTCTCAGATAATTGGTTTACGGACATTGGAATCGTCAACTCCTTTTCCATAAAATGGACGATTTTCTAACATGGCCTATCTATAGTGTAAAGGGTGTTTTTCGAAACTTCATTATGTATTTCATACAAATTTTCCGACCATTTTGTTTATAATCAACAATTTATGATACAATAATACTTAATTTGAATATTTAGGAAACGGGGGAAAGCAAATGAATGTGCAGGATCTGCTCGAAGTCCCGGAACTTGCCGGCATATCCATTGTTGCGGGGAAATCCGGGCAAAACCATGAAATCCGGACGGTGAATATGATGGACGCGCCCGATATTGTCCATTATTTAAAACCCAATGTCATGCTGATTACAACTGCGTACCATTTTAAAGACGACCCGAAAAAGCTGGCGGAACTGATTCAAGCCATGTCTGACAAAGGTTGTGCCGCACTTGGGATTAAGACAAAACGATTTTTGGGGAAGATACCGGATACCGTCTTAGAACTTGCTGAACGCTTGTCTTTTCCGGTCATTGAGTTGCCGCTTTCCCTCACGCTTGGAGAAGTGGTAGATCTGACATTGCGGGCAATTGTAGACAAGCATGCACGTGAGTTAACGATGGCACTTGAAGCCCATAAGCGGTTTGCTGATGTGGCGATGCGCGGGGACGGCATTCGCCCGATCCTTCATGAACTGTCGAAAATGATCCATTGCCCATGTGAATGCCTTGACCAGCACTTCGATGTGGTTGCTCGTTGTCCGGGTGCAGGAGCTGCTTTCGCTTCGCTTGAGGCAAGCCTGCCCGGCCATTTTCCGGCAAAATCCCCGGCATTCTCCTTAACATTTTCTGTTATACGGGATCAAAAGACATACACGCTGTTTCCTATCCATATAAAAGAAAAAAAGACGGGCTTTTTAGCCATTACGGGGGAGTTAGACCAGGCGGACCACTTGCGCGCGCTGCTGATTGAACAGGCTGTGAATGTCATTTCGTTTGCCCTTATGAAGGAGCAGGCTGTTAAGCAGCACGCCCGCAGCATCCGGAATGATTTTTTTCTTCATTTTCTTGAAGGGGCGTTCTCTTCGCAGGCGGAAATGATAAATCGGGCTGCTGAGTTTGCTTTGCGCAATGATCAGGCATATGTTTGCGTTGCCGGAAAAATAGACGGCGGTTTATTGGATGGTCAGGATGAAATTTATGAATTTATAGAAGACGACGTGGCACATTCGCCAGGGGATGCTCATTTTTTTACGAAGGGGGAGCTCTGTATTCTGCTCTATGAGGTGCAGACATATGACAGCAGCTGGATAGAAGCGCAGCTGCATAAAATCCAGGAAAAAGTACAGGCTTATTTCGGACGAACGATGTCATTTGGAATCAGCAATTTGAGCCATAGCTTTTTAGAAGTCCGGAGTGCTTATAAAGAAGCCATAGACGCGTTAAAATCCGGTGAATTGTCGAGAAAGTCCGCATATATCCAAACGTATTTAACGAAAGATATCGTGTCATTGCTGCGCCTCATCCCGCGTGAAGATCTGGAAAACTTTTACCGGCATGCGTTTAAAGGCTTTCGCCGCATAAAAAAAGAGGAACGGGAATCGCTGCTTCAGACTTTATCTGTATTCTTGGAAACAAACTGCCAGATATCTGAAACGTCCAAACGGCTTTATGTCCATCGCAATACTGTTGTTTACAGGATTGAAAAATGCAGGGAGCTGCTTGGAAAAAATTTAAAAGATCCGGATACCAATCTGCAGCTGCGATTGGCGCTTCGGATCCACAATCTGCTTGAGCCAATCGGCAGTTAGAGCCATGCTGACGTGTGGCTCTTTTTTTATTTGTGAGAAAACCTCACATACATCTTTGCTTTTTATTTAAATTGACCAGTAAAAATGCAAGTTTTTAGTGAATTTATCCATTGATCATCAAAAGCAAAGGGACTATCATGTTAAATAATATAACTCCAATATGTTATTAAATTATCCATGAATAAAGTCCTACGGTGTGATGTCAAGGGTTAAAAACAAGTGAATTGGAAATTTTGTTGGCTCTATGTCGTAAAAA